>NZ_JBNPWS010000003.1:0-303358 GCF_050433705.1 Paenibacillus sp. DS2015
ATGGAGCTGACCAATACTAATCGGTCGAGGGCTTATCCTAAAGTTTCACGAAGTGAAAGTACTTCGGAAGCATATGCTTTTAAACTCGCAAAGTTGTTTCGTATCTAGTTTTCAAGGATTAAACCTTGAATAATAGTTATATTCCCTGATAGCTCAGTTGGTAGAGCACTCGACTGTTAATCGAGTTGTCACAGGTTCGAGCCCTGTTCGGGGAGCCATATGGAGAGGTGTCCGAGTTGGCCGAAGGAGCACGATTGGAAATCGTGTAGGCGCCAAAAGTGTCTCGAGGGTTCGAATCCCTCTCTCTCCGCCATAATATTTATACTTATGAAGAGAGTCTTACTTCATAAAAATTTTTGGCCCGTTGGTCAAGGGGTTAAGACACCTCCCTTTCACGGAGGTAACATGGGTTCGAATCCCATACGGGTCACCATAATTATTAATATCGAGAATGAGCTTGATATGAAATCGATATTTGTGATATGATGATATTTATATCTTTAATGGAGGCTTAGCTCAGCTGGGAGAGCATCTGCCTTACAAGCAGAGGGTCGGGGGTTCGATCCCCTCAGCCTCCACCATACGGTCCCTTACGGGGATGAATGAATAGTTTGCTAATGACGCGGGGTGGAGCAGTCCGGTAGCTCGTCGGGCTCATAACCCGAAGGTCGCAGGTTCAAATCCTGCCCCCGCAACCAATTATTCTCTTCAGTGGGGAATAAATATGTGGAACCGTGGTGTAGTTGGTTAACATGCCTGCCTGTCACGCAGGAGATCGCGGGTTCGAGTCCCGTCGGTTCCGCCATTTTTTATTTTATTGCTTTAATATGGCTCGGTAGCTCAGTCGGTAGAGCAGAGGACTGAAAATCCTCGTGTCGGCGGTTCGATTCCGTTCCGAGCCACCATTGTTTTATTGGAAGTTGAATGGTGTGCCGGTGTAGCTCAACTGGTAGAGCAACTGACTTGTAATCAGTAGGTTGGGGGTTCAAGTCCTCTCGCCGGCACCATTGTTTTGGAGGATTAGTGAAGTGGCTAAACACGGCAGACTGTAAATCTGCTCTCTACGAGTTCGGTGGTTCGAATCCATCATCCTCCACCATTTCTTTTATAGGGGCATAGTTTAAAGGTAGAACAACGGTCTCCAAAACCGTTGGTGTGGGTTCAATTCCTGCTGCCCCTGCCAAAGAATTTTAGAATTATAATATGGCGATTGTGGCGAAGGGGTTAACGCACCGGATTGTGGTTCCGGCATTCGTGGGTTCAAGTCCCATCAGTCGCCCCATTTTTTGAATGAACTGTTGTTTTACATGATGATGTATATAATAATATGGCGATTGTGGCGAAGGGGTTAACGCACCGGATTGTGGTTCCGGCATTCGTGGGTTCAAGTCCCATCAGTCGCCCCATTAATTATAATGTTGGGGATTAGCCAAGCGGTAAGGCAACGGACTTTGACTCCGTCACGCATAGGTTCAAATCCTATATCCCCAGCCATTATGGGCGGACGTGGCTCAGCGGTAGAGCATCGCCTTGCCAAGGCGAGGGTCGCGGGTTCGATTCCCGTCGTCCGCTCCATTTCTTTACGGCGCCATAGCCAAGTGGTAAGGCACAGCTCTGCAAAAGCTTTATCCCCAGTTCAAATCTGGGTGGCGCCTCCATTAATTTAATATGCGGGAGTGGCGGAATCGGCAGACGCACAGGACTTAAAATCCTGCGGTAGGTGACTATCGTACCAGTTCAAGTCTGGTCTTCCGCATTTATTAATTAATTCACAATATCATATGCGCCCTTAGCTCAGCTGGATAGAGCGTTTGACTACGAATCAAAAGGCCAGGAGTTCGAATCTCTTAGGGCGCACCATGAATTACGCCGATGTGGTGGAACTGGCAGACACGCCGCACTCAAAATGCGGTGCCGCAGGGCTTGCCGGTTCGAGTCCGGCCATCGGTATTCTAAAAGGATTATAAGATTGCTTAACTTAGCACTCTTGTAATCCTTTTTTCTGTTTTAAGGGAAACTGTAATGGATTAGGAATAATCCAATTTAAATTGTTATTAGTGACGACGAATCCATGATGGAGTAGCTAAGGAATAAGATATTTACGCAAAAACTTTAGAGCATTATGAGCTCAGAAGTTTTCTTGAATAGGGGTTACAGAGTCCTTGGCTCTGAATGAAACTTGTGAAAATCTCATTCCCTTTGCCCTCCCCCTTTCCTTTATGGCCAGCAATCGGTAAAATAGGATAGAAATGTTCTGCATCAAGGAAGACTAGCAAATTTTTCTATAGGAGGAAACACCTAATATGATGATTCAACCCAAAACACGCGGCTTTATTTGTACGACAGCACATCCAGAAGGCTGTGCTAAGCAAGTGCAGCGTCAAGTTGACTACGTAAAATCTCAACCAGCTATCGAAGGTCCACGTAATGTGCTTGTTATAGGTGCTTCTACAGGCTATGGATTGGCTTCCCGCATTGTGGCTTCATTTGCTGCAGGAGCTAACACTATCGGCGTTTATTTTGATAAAGCTGCAGAAGGAGCACGTACGGCTTCGGCAGGCTGGTATAATTCGGCTGCGTTTGAAGAAGCGGCCAAAGAAGCTGGCCGTCAATCGTTCAGTATCGTAGGCGACGCTTTTTCCGATGAGATTAAAGCTAAAACAATTGATTTGATCCGTACAGAGCTTGGCAAAATTGATTTAGTCATTTATAGTGTGGCCTCACCTCGTCGTACACATCCGAAAACGGGCGAGACGTTCTCTTCTGTAATTAAGCCAATTGGCGAGAACTTTACGAACAAAACCGTCAATTTTCACAGTGGCGAAGTAACGGAAGTTACGATTGAGCCTGCGAATGAAGATGAAATTCGCCAAACGATTGCCGTGATGGGCGGCGAAGATTGGCAAATGTGGATGGATGAGCTAGAGCAAGCAGGCGTACTAGCAGAAGGTGCAACTACCGTTGCTTATTCTTATATCGGACCTGAAATTACACACGCGGTATACCGCGAAGGAACGATTGGTTATGCCAAAAATGATTTGGAAGTAACAGCGAAACGTCTTAACAAGCAGCTTGGGACTCATGGCGGCCGTGCATTCGTGTCAGTGAACAAAGCGCTCGTAACACAATCTAGTTCAGCAATCCCTGTGGTACCTTTATATATCTCTGCCCTTTATAAAGTTATGAAGGAGCATGGTACTCATGAAGGATGTATTGAGCAGATGTATCGGTTGTTCTCTGATCGACTCTATAATGGTTCAGGGGACACACAAGTCGACGATAGAGGATTAATCCGTGTTGATGATTGGGAAATGAAGCCGGAAATTCAAGCAGAGGTGGCCAAGCTCTGGTCAGAACTGACGACGGACAACGTGTATGACCTTTCTGATCTTAAAGGGTACCGTAAGGAATTCTTCCAGCTATTTGGATTTGAAACCGACGGCGTAGATTACGAAGTCGATACGAATCCAGAGGTGCTAATTCCAAATCTTAAATCTTAGTTAATAGCACAAGGTAGCAGTTCAAAGACCACGAATTGCCCAATGGCTGTGTTTCTATATTTGTTTCTATATTTGTAGAAATAGGATGAACCATTATCGCTGCCAAGCGAATGAGAGATGACTCTGGATGTTTAGGAGTCATCTTTTCTCATGTCCACTGAAACATAATATTGCTTCCATGAAAGTTAGTTTAGTATTCAAGTAGTTAGGACGAAAGTGTGCTATATTAAGTTTTTTTGATCCGTTAAGAGTGAACCTTGGATTAGGTGAAATTTCTCTAATGCTCATAGGTTGTAGTAACATGGACCTCATTGCATAATATTTTACAATCTTGCTATCATATTCAACTATACGTACATTCGAAGCATAATGAGGTATAGTAATGCTATATGTCCATGAAATTTACATGGATAAGAAATCAGAGGTCAAAGGTATCTAGGTTAAGTCGCTACGAGTGAATAGATATACGGAGGGGAAATCGTTGCATACGATTAAAACAAAGTATTTTGACTATGGAGAAGAAGAAATAGATTACTTGAAAAGTGTGGATGAAACACTGGGGGAAGTAATAACTCGAATAGGCAAGCTTGAGCGTATCATCATTCCTGACCTGTTCACCGCGCTAGTCTATGCCGTCGTAGGCCAGCTTATATCTGTGAAGGCAGTCCATACCATCTGGACAAGGATACAGGATCGATTTGGAGAGATTTCCCCACAAAATATAGCCATGGTAAGTGCTGATGATATTCAAGGTTGTGGGATGACAATGAAAAAGGCAGTTTGCATTCATAATGTTGCCCATATGATCGCTCAAGGTACTTTTGATTTGGATGAACTACATCATTTATCGGATACTGATGTTATCAAAAAGCTGACGTCCTTAAATGGAGTGGGCAAATGGACGGCGGAAATGATGCTTATCAATTCAATGGAACGTCGGGATGTTGTTAGTTGGGGGGATATAGCTATTCGACGAGGTATGATGAAACTATATGGTCTCAGTTCAATTTCAAAACAGCAGTTCGAAGAATACCGCCTCAGATATTCGCCTCTAGGTTCGGTTGCCTCCATATACCTGTGGAATATCTCGTTTGAAAAAGATTAGGACGGCAATATTCAACATTTATCAAGTTGTGAAATCAAGTGACAGTAGGGAAAGAGGGAATAAAACGTTCAGAGTATGAGATCAAAGACCATTTTGTAAAAGAAAGCCTATATCGTGTCAACGAATGATAGGCTGTTATTCACATAAAATAATATAATTGATATTGTCCTATTTAAGGTTCAAATCCTTGTTGGCTTACATAAAGCTGATCCTCCGAAAAAACCTGAAGCAATCGCTCATAAACCATACGATAGGCATTGGGATGATACCATTCCTCCATGCCTATCTGTTTGTACAAATTGTGAATGCCTAAATTACGCGTTCGTTTTCCGCCACTACCGTCCCCCATGAAATAATCATCTACGCATACGCGATCCACCAGTGAATGTAACATTTCAGCAAACGTTTCGCTACTTGGTAACACAGGCGCAATAGTTGCCTGCGTAGGTATGCCAGCTTCAGTCAATAACTGAAGCGTTTTTAATCTTGCGGGAATGGGAGGGGCATTCGGAGAGAAGTGTTTGCGAATGTCCTCACGGTCAGTTTCCACCGTCATGCTTACCCGTACCTTCTTCCCAAGGCATAAAAACAGATCAATATCTCTCCGAACAAGAGGGCTTCGAGTCTGCACGAATAAAAAATCGGGTGGATTATTAGCCATGACCTCTAGTAAAGATCGAGTAATTTGCTCTTTATATTCAATGGGTTGATATGGATCTGTGCTTGATGACATAAAAATGGTGACTGGACCTTTGTCTTTAGCTCTTTGAAGCTCCTTTATGAGAACATTTGCAGCATGTTCCTTAATATCAACCCATGTGCCCCACTCGGCGTTGCGAAAAGTAGAGACTGGCATTTGTCGCACATAGCAGTAAGAACAGCCAAATGAACAACCCGTATAAGGATTCAACGAATGACTATAGCCGGCGAGAAACCCGGTCCCCTTGTTCAGGAGCGTTTTTGGTGTTTTAAATAAATATTCCGTTTTCATACGAGTACTCCCCAAAGTTTAGTTAGGATCAGAATAGTTTGAATTTTTGTGATTTTGTAATGTTGTCAGTAAATTATTATTCTAAAAAAATGAAGTATTACTCTCTATATAGCATCGTGAAAAATAATACCAGAACTGTATCTTATCCCAGAGGTGACAGTACTAACACCATGTTTGAGCGTGGTTTTATAATAGCCGTGAGCTCCCAAAACGGGCCGATGATTAGTCGGGAAAATAAGCCCCTCGCCTTGCTCTAAAGTGATGACGTGGCCTCGGCTTTGTGCACGCGGACGCTGTTCAACAAGCATAAACTCTCCACCCGTGTAATCTTCTTCTATTTGATTGAGGGCGAACACCACCTGAAAGGGGAAGAATACTTTCCCATATAGGTCCTGATGTAGACAGTTGTAGCCTCCAGCTTCATACCTCAGAATTAATGGGGTTGATCTGGTTTGGCCCTCTTTGTGGCATTGATCTAGAAATTCCGTCAACGTAGATGGGTAGTTGGAAACATGACCCAATTGGTCGAGCCAACGATTCGCTGTTTTTGCAAGTTCTGGATAAAACCCTTCACGCAGTTGTTGTAGAATATCTGGAAGAGGATCGTGGTAATATTTGTACTCCCCGATCCCAAATCGGTATCTGGCCATGTTAACGGCGCTTCGGAAATAATCCTCTTCCTCATAAGTCTCAATGATCTCTTTGCACTCTATTTTATTTAACAAAGAGGGAAGTTTGGCATACCCATGTACGTCCAACGATTGTTGGATTGAATTCCAATCTAGATCAGCTACGCGTTCGGCGAGACGATCAGGCATGCTGGATACCTCCTTCAATAAGTAAACTGTCCTGTTCCAATCTCAACAGCTTCGTTTTCATGTCCACACCGCCACGATAGCCAGTTAAAGCGCCGCTTTTTCCGATTACACGATGGCAGGGTACGGTAATTAAAATGGGATTTGCCCCAATAGCAGCGCCGACTGCGCGAACTGCGGTTGGCTTTTGGATCTGGTTGGCAATATCCGAATAAGATTGGGTCTGACCATAGGGGATGCTGCAAAGGGCGTTCCACACAGCCAATTGAAAGGGTGTTCCATGAAAGTCGAAGGGGGATGTAAAGTTTGTTCGCGTCCCCTGCAAATATTCGATAAGCTCGGATGCATAAGGTAGTAGCTTTTCATTATCCTGATTTAATGTGTTGCTCGGAAAACGAGATTGTACCCAGCGGGTCAACTCCTCGAAGGGGTGATTCTGAGAGCCTACGAAACAAAGCCCTTCAGAAGTAGCCGCGATATATATACTCCAAGCCTCATGAGTTAACAATGTCCAATAGATTAATGAATTAGTATTATTTTTCATTTTCAAATACCTCATTCCTTGTTTTGGTGCTGAAATTGACGATAGCCTGCGGGTGTATATCCTGTTTTCTTTTTGAATAGGGTGATGAAATAGGGTGTATTAGACAAGCCCACACTCAGGCCAACTTCACCAATAGATTTCTCAGAAGAGACTAGTTGCCGCTTGGCATGCTCAATCCGTATTTGCTGAATATACTCAACGGGTGTGATCCCCGTGACTCTCTTGAATGTCCGATGTAAATGATATGAACTGCCATGACTAATATCTGCGAGAATGTTTAGCGCTAAATTACCCATGTAGTTTCTGTCGATGTATTCTGTCACGATTGCTATCCATTCATTATCTGGCAAACGTTGACCTGTAGGCTTACATCGTTTACACGGACGAAATTTAGCAGATAACGCGTGTTGAGTAGTTAGAAATAAGTTGATATTCTCTTTTTTTGGTGGTCTAGATTTGCAGGAGGGTCGGCAAAAGATGCCCGTGGTCTTTACCGCGTAGAAAAATTGACCATCGTAAGAAGCATCGTTGTTAGTAATGGCTTGCCATCGTTCATTTGTTAGTATTTCCGTGTTGAACGTATTAGCCGTATCGTCCAATCTTCGGAAGGACTTCTCCGATTCCTGATTCATTTGGTTCATCATTTCTCTTCACCTCCACGAATAGTATAACGCCTGAAATGAACGTTTGTACGGATTCACCAATATAACAGCAAGATAACGAAATAACCCTTCTGAACTGTATTTCAAAAATAAATCGAACGAAATATTGTATACTTTCCAATATATACTGTAAGGGCGAAGGGGGATGGCGGGTGAACAATCCAGAAGAATATAAAGGACTCATTGAGCTTACGCTAGCCGGCAGCCGTGAAGCGTACAGCGAGTTATATGAAATAACCATTCGAGATGTATACAAGTCCGTCCATTTCCTTGTGAGAGAAGCATCTGATGTAGATGATGTGGTTCAAGAGATTTATATTCAAGTACACCGGTCTCTTGGACAATTTGATGTAAATCGATCCTTTCGTCCTTGGCTAATGGGTGTGGTCATGCGACAAATTCATGCTTATCGAAGAAGGAGATGGACGCATCTCCGAATCACTAAGAAGGCTGAACAGGTTGATCAAACCATGGAATACGACTTCTCGAATGAGGTCGTGGACAAAATATCAAATCATTCCTTACTTGCGAGCGTAGACCGTCTTTCGTACAAACTGAAGCAAGTTGTAATTCTACATTATTTGAATGAATACGCCCAAGAGGAGATAGCTACCATATTGGACATCCCTCTAGGGACTGTGAAATCACGTATCCACGCTGCGCTACAGAAGCTGCGTCAGAAGCAGAAAACTAACATTCTTATTGCGGGAAAGGTGGAGGATCTGCATGAGTCTTGAGGATGAGTTGCGATCAGCATTCCAGGAAGAAGGCAAGAAGTGGATGGCTCCACCGGATCTGAAAGAAAGCATACTGAATCAAGTTGTGTTCAAAAAAGGAGGAAAACGAATGAAGAAATGGCTCGTGGCGAGCATTGTTGCTGCTACTTTATTAATCCCTACAGGAGCTTATGCAGGGTATAACTATTTAGCTGATTCCATTTATGGTTCACAAGAAAATGTCGCATCCATTGGAGGAACACAGGAGAAATATGATAAACTCGAAGGCAAATTACAAGTCGCTAGAAAAAGCTTTACCGAAGAGGAATTTACAACGTTTATGTCTTTAATCAAAAAGTTCGGAAATTTTAATCTGAAATATGCAGATGCTGAGGGAGTAATTCACCCAGAGCAATTAAATGCTGCTGACCAAGAAACGTTTCAAAGATTGACTGTAGAATTAGAGCCCTTATTTGAAAAATTGAGTAAATTTGAATCACAGTGGCAGGAAATAGATAATAATATAGATAAAAATAAAGTTTTAGATATGGATATTTTCTGGAACGGAGTAATGGAGGATGCAAAGAAAACATTTAACAAAGATGAATTAATTGATTTCACCAAAAAAATAAACGAGATAAGATCATATGATGCAAAGCTTATAGATCCGGATAGCGGCGTCTATATGGACAATATGGACAGACTAACTGCGAAGGAAAAAAAAGATTTAAATCAGCTTTATGAAGAGATTAACCCATACTTAGGTAAGGTTGGCGTTATGATAAAGCCGAGTTCATGAGTTCATCAGATTATGAAAGTGGTCTCTGTTTTGGATTGGGTTTATCTTTCATGCGATGATATGTAATTGGCGTCGAGATCAGCCTTTAATGAAGAATGTTTACGAGTTGATAACAATTTTATGGAGACTGCCCTGAAGGTCGAAGACCGAGGGACCGTCTCTATTTTACTATAGTGGATTCTAGTTTTGTATAGCAACCTTATTATGACTTATAGCGTCTATTAACATATTATGGATTATTATTATGGCTCAATCTAAAATTTAGTGGTTGACAGAGAGAAGATCTCAGAGGAGTTTTGGAGGAATGTGGACAAGCGGAGCGTTCACCTTTAAAGGAGGATTTCTACCTTATTCAATCCAATCCAATTCAAGAAATCTTCCTTTAACAGTGAGGGTAACATCCTCCAAGACGGAACGCTGTTTCCACTACATTTTATTGTCAACCGCTGATTTTGGTTTTGAGCCGATATTATTTGTTAAAATTCAGAAAGGGGTTGGAAAGTTGGCAAATCAACGCACGTTAGATGGGACAGCTACAATAGAGACTAGGAGAATTTCGGCGTGGGGCTTAGCCTTTATCATCATGATATTCGTGATGATCGCAGCTCCTATGCATGCATTAGCGGCAAAAAGTGAAACTCCACCGTCCAAAGACTTTATTCAGGTAGAGGGAGGAAGCTACTTTACAGTAGCTCTTAGAAATGATGGCTCGGTTTGGGTATGGGGACGCAATCTGTTTGGAGAACTGGGGCTACAGCCGACAGTGAGCTTCAGTAGAACTGAAGCTCCTGTGCACTTATCGGGGCTTGAAGACATAAAAGGAATTTCTGTCAATGGAAGTAGTCATAATTTGGCGGTGAAATCAGATGGGACCGTCTGGAAATGGGGTGTTGCATTAGGCTATGAAGATGGCAAACAACATTCCATGCTACCTACTCAAATTGAGGGGGTTACTAATGTAGTTGAGGTTAAAGCCTTATCTAATTCAGGTATTGCGCTACTTAAAGATGGAAACGTATGGTCATGGGAACGACAGTGGAGGATAGGAGAACAGGAAAAGCCTCGTAAACCTGCGGCTGTAAAAGGAATGACTGGAGTCATTCAAATAGATGGGAGTGGGAATAAGGGCTATGCTGTTAAAAAAGATGGAACCGTCTGGAGCTGGGATGAGGCTTCATTATCATCCATATATAGAGAGAAATCGGAAGGAACGGTACCTGTAAAGCAGTCAGGTCTATCTAACATTCAACAGGTTTCTTTCGCAGAAGGACAATTGCTTGCCCTTGATGCGAAAGGGAAGGTATGGAGAGTGAATCAGGAGGGTAAAGTTATTGCTGTGAATAAGGAGTTGACGATCAAAGAAGTGGTGTCGGGAGGTCGTTATTGGGTTCTGTTAACTACTAGTGGTGAAGTGTTCAACTACGGAGAAACAGTCACTGGAAAGCAAGGTAAGGTAAATCACTTGCCCAAGATCAAGACAATTGGAGCTGGAACTTATCACAATATTGCCATTTCAGAGAATGGAAAGGTATGGACATGGGGGCATGGTAAATTCAATGAGGCAGGCGGAACGCCAGTATCTGCAGATGGCATGCTATACCGTCCACAACAGGCACGAGCTGATGTCGATGTCATCATTAATGGGCAGCCGCTAAAGTCTGCATTTCCTGCATTGATCACAGAGACCTCTGTTCAGATTCCTATTAAAGATGTCGCTATTATGCTGGGAGCGAAGTTTACCACCGTTCCAAACGAGGGTAACTTCGTAGGCTATTCCCTGGAATATGAAGGCCGAACAGTGACATTCAAGAAGCTTGAAACTCAAGTATGGGAGGGATTAGAGACCTTCGATTTACCAGACCGTGTAATGAGTATCTCAGGCACAGTTAGTGTACCCTATCAGCTTTTGGAGCAGGGGCTGGGGGTAGTCGTATCTTGGAATCCGCAGTTGAATGAACTCAAAATTTCGAAGAAATAATAAAATTCGCATATAAATTCCCCTTACCCTCATCTGAATAAGAGAACATTGGATCTATTTATCTAATGTTTTCTTTTTTTACGTCCTCCGACTTCAGACCATGACCATCCCCGCCTAAGGTCTAGGATGAATTACCGCCTCTGGTCTGTTTTGAAAAACTTGATTTACACCTACAATAAGTACATAAGGTTGAGACCTTGAGAGAGGCGGTGAGAATGGATGCAAACAAAACGTGGAAATGGATTGGCTGTTGTACTGATCTTTATTGGAGCTTTAATGCTGATGGGACTATTCGGACCGTTACTGGGTAGATTGTTTGGATTATTGTTTCCGATACTTATGATTGCGTTAGGTTATTACGGTATACGACGCGGCAAAGTGGTTATCGGTTGGATTATTCTAGCGATCGGTCTTATGGCATTAATTTCAAAACTGGCTTGGTTCATTGGGCCACTACTAGGAATTATATTGTTGGTTTACGGAATATCTCTTTTCAAGAAAAAGAGAATAACTTACTAAAAACAAATTACAACTTACAAATGTATAACAATTGAAACCAAGTGTTAGTTTAAGGAGGGAGTAGAAAGTATGAGTGTTTTTCGCCGAATGCGTGATATAACGGTTGCAACATTAAATGAACGTCTTGAACAAAGTCAGGACCCAGTGAAACTCATCGATCAATTCCTGATCGCAACACGTGATGATATTGCTGAAGTCGACAAGTTGTTCCAACAGTACGCTTCTCATACGAAACAACTGAAGCAACAGGTGGACCAAGCAACATCCATGAGAAACAAGCGTGAGGAGCAGGCATTACTAGCTCTTAAGGCGGGTGAGGAGCAGTTAGCGAAGTTAGCACTTCAGGAGAAAATCATCCATGAAGAAAAGCTAGAGCAATATAGTGAGCTACTTGAACAGAGTAGATTATCACTTCGTGAACTTGAAGATCAGATGAACGAATTAAAGCTCGAGTATCAATCGGTATATAGTAAACGTCAGTATTACGCTGCAAGAATGGAAAATTTAAGACTTCAACAGCGTATGAACCAACGTATGGGTGATTTTGGTGGAAAAGACGTACCTAAGATGTTTAATCGTCTCGAAGATCGGATTAGCGATTGGGAACTAGAAGCACAAAGTCTACGCGAATTACGCCGGATGGGTCAAAATTATGTTGAACAAGCGAGCGTAACGGTATCTTCTGTACTGGAGAAGGAACTGGCTCGTCTAAAGGCAAAGCTGAATAATAGCGGAAAGGAGTAACGAAATGAGCAAGTTGTATCGGTCAACAAAAGATAAGATGGTAACCGGCCTTTGCGGTGGATTATCGGATGTCTTCGGCATTGATTCTACATTGCTAAGATTCCTGGTATTGCTCAGTATTCCTTTCACAGGTGGAACGACATTGTTTGTCTATTTCGTAGCGGCACTCGTCATTCCGAAGGAATCATTACCGCCATTTAACCATGATGGACATGGATATTCAGGTCCACAAGGTTATGGATCTAATGGAAGAAATAATCAATACAATGGAGACCCAAGATACGGGAATAACGGGAATCAATCTAATGGCTACGGTTTTGATAATCAGAGAAACAATTCAGGTGGATTCAGTTCACAGAACTCTGAATTGGATGAAATGATGAAGGATATTGAGAAGAAAGCTCTGAAAAAAGAAGTGGAAGAGTTAAAAATAAAACTATCTAAGTACGAGAAGGGAGAAGTGTAAACAATGGGAGTATTTAAAAGAATTAAAGATATGACAAAGGCATCGGTAAATGAGGTATTGGATAAAGTCGAGGACCCGATTGTGATGTTGAATCAATATCTACGTGATATGGAGGCTGAGATTCATGAGGCTGAAGTGACTGTTGCTAAACAGATGGCGAATGAACGTCGTATGAAGCAACGTGTAGATGAAGCTGTGAAGATGGGGGCACAACGTGAGGGTCAAGCTGAGCTCGCATTGAAGAATGGACAGGAAGAAGTGGCGCGTAAGCTACTTGAAGAAAAAATATATTTTGATCAAAAATATTCCGAGTACCAAGGTCTGCATGTTCAATCCGAGAGTCAAGCTAAAGAGCTAGTGCAACAATTGCATGAAATGAAAGATGAGTTCTACAAAATGCGCAATAAACGGAACGAGCTAGTATCTCGTGCACAAATGGCTAAGGCCAAAAAACAAATGTCCCAAGTAAGTAGTCTTCACAACATTGAGAGTGGTAGTGCATCTCTAGGCTTCCACCGTATGGAAGAGAAGATTATGCAACTTGAAGCAGAAGCAGATGTTATGCAAGTGCCATACCGTAGTTCTTATGCTAATGTCTCCAATCCAGTCGATGCTGAAAAACAGTTGAAAGTGGAAGAGCAGCTTAACGCATTGAAGAACAAGGTGAATGCTCCAGCTCCTAAGGTGGAAAGTAAATAATAAGTATTGTTCGTAAGTAATGATGTGATATGCTAAGAAGGTGAAGCCATGCTGTATGGAATTCCATACTGTATGGCTTTTCCAAATTCATGATTCTTATAAGAGGAGGTGCGGCATGGAAAAGAGAAACCGTATAATAGCGATATGCCTGATCAGTGTTGGATTTCTTATGCTATTCGGCAAGTGGATTGATTTCTCTACCATCGTCGCGCTTCTATTCATCGTATTGGGTATTTACAAAATTCGTGGAGGCAACGCTCAAAAAGGGTATCTCTTTATGGGAATTGGTGCTGTCTTGATCTTATTGAATCATTTATTTATTGTAGTTGCCATATGCTTAATTTCTTTAGGACTTTTTTATGCTAAGGCTAAGAAAGAACAACCTAAAGAGGGCTTTGTTCAGAAGCTCAGTTTCATGTCAAATTTCGATTGGGATCAAGCGCCTTGGGTGATTCGAAATACGAGCGTCTGGCATGTGCTGGGTGAAGCGGATTTAGATCTGTCACTTGGGCTACCTGAGGATAAGCACACGGTTATGATGTTCCAAGGGATCATGGGAGATATGGATCTGACTATTCCGGATTACTACGGTGTTGAGATCGACGCATTTGTATTATTCGGTTCTATCGACTTCGATGGCAATAAGGATAGTGGGATGATGAACCGTATCTCTTGGAAATCACCTAACTACTCTAATAGTGAATATAAAATAAAATTTATCGTGTCTTACATGGTAGGAGATATGGATATACGCTTATCTTAAAGAATAGGAGGGGTTCTCTTGTGAAAAATAATAAACCGGCGAATATGGTAGCCAGAAGTATGGGAGAGGGAGCCCTTCTTTCTTTTATTTTACTTCTGGTCATCTTTTATGTGTTATATACATATGGTTATTTGGCACCTTTTGATTCTTGGAAATTAGGCATACAAGCTGGAGCTACTCTAATACTTGCCCCTATATGCATGGGTGCGGTATTCGGTTTCTATCAAAGCTATCGGATGAAGCGGAAGCTGGAATTGTTACGTGAGACCCTGTTATCATGGGAGAAAGGGAACGTTGCGCGTTCCATGCCTGCGCTAGGACAAGACGAGGTGGGCCGATTAGGAGAGCAGCTTGGTCGAATTAGTAGGAAGTGGGAAGATCAAGTGACTTCTTTACAACGTCTATCGACACATAATGCCCAACTGGCTGAACAAGCAAGAGTATCTGCAATTATTGAGGAGCGTCAGAGACTTGCTCGTGAGCTACATGATGCTGTATCTCAGCAGTTGTTTGCGATTTCTATGACGGCTACGGCGGTGGGCAGAACGCTAGATAAGGATTTTGACAAAGCGAAGCGACAGGTAGCCTTAATTGAGGAAATGGCCGCTGTTGCCCAATCTGAAATGCGTGCGTTACTCCTTCATTTAAGACCCGTTTATTTGGAAGGTAAACCGTTAGAACAGGGTCTTATGGATCTAGTGAATGAGCTCAAGGAGAAAGTTCCCATGGAAATTGTATTTGAGATGGATAAGGAAATTCATTTGATGAAGGGGATAGAGAATCATTTGTTTCGAATTATTCAAGAAGCGATGTCGAATACGCTTCGTCATTCCAAAGCTGAAAAAATGGATATTCGTATTCATCTAAGGCAGGATACGGTGAAGGTCATGCTACGTGATGATGGGATAGGATTCGAATTAGGTGATAAGAAGCAAACATCTTATGGTCTGTCGAATATGGCAGAACGTGTGACGGAGATCGGGGGTTCCATTCAGTTTATTACAGCTGTAGGTAAAGGGACTCGGATAGAAATTACAATACCAATCGTGCATGAAGAATTGGGGGAGGAGAAACATGGAGAATGATTCAGAAATTAAGGTTCTGCTTGTAGATGATCATGAAATGGTGCGAATAGGCTTAGCGGCAGTGCTAGGTACTGAAGAGGGTATAGAAGTGGTAGGAGAGGCTGGGAGTGGCGAAGAGGGCATCAGACTTGCCAGAGAATATAAACCTGATGTTGTATTGATGGACCTTGTCATGGAAGGCATGGATGGTATTGAGGCTACACGTCAATTACTCATGCTTTATCCAGATTGCAAAGTGATTGTACTAACAAGTTATCTAGATGATGAGAAAATGTATCCTGTCATCGAGGCAGGCGCATTTAGCTACCTTCTCAAAACATCACGCGCGAGTGAAATTGCAGAAGCGATTCGTGCAGCTGCTCGGGGGCAATCTGTACTGGAATCACAAGTCGCTTCCAAAATGATGAATCGTATTCGTAATCCGCTTGTCGTAGAAGCTGCTCATAAGGATTTGACTGAACGTGAAATGGATGTGCTTCGTTTAGTAGCCAAAGGAAAATCCAACCAAGAAATTGCGGATGATTTAATTATTGGGATTAAAACGGTGAAATTCCATGTCACTAATGTGTTAGCTAAGTTAGATGTAGAGGATCGTACGCAGGCAGCAATCTATGCTTACAAGAATGGGCTTGCTGAGTAGTTATACCATATCGATACTTAAGCTGTGAAACCTTGAGAATATTCTTCAGGGTTTTTCTGTATTTATAAAGATTTGAATGAATAAGTGAAGAGGACGGAATTGTTCTGTAGAAGCGTAAGCGTTCGCCTTTGCCATCGGATTTCTACTGCTACAGGCGGAATATAATCAAGAAATCTGAGGGCAATAGCGATCGTAAGAATAATCCGTCAGCGTAACGGTCTTCTAACATAGGTATGAAAGAGCTAAATAAAGGGTAACCTATCTAATAGATTCATAGATTGTGAGATCGAAAGGTAGGGGGACGAAATGAAACACAATATGATGATCGCTATTATACTTGTATGTATCGTTGGAGGATTGTTTGGTTTTACATGGAATACATCAGTAGCTCAGCAGGGTGGAACTGAAGTGAGTCAATTACGAACTCTAGTGCAATTAGGGAAAGAATCGATAGATACACCTCTTAGAATCGTTGTGAAGTGGCAAGGATCGTGGTCTACACATGGGCAAGAGACAGCAGACGGAGCGGCAAGAAAATTCATGGATATGATGGGGCTGTCTCCACTAGAAAAGCTGGTGGATTCGGAGCACACAACATACCGCTCGCTTTCGGAGGTAGACGGAGTTAACGTAAGGCTAAATTGGCAACAGATAACGGAAGATCAGAGCTATGTTATTCTTCAACTAGAGGCATCAAGTGCAACACAATTACCTAATCTTGTATATCTTCAGGAGAAATACAAACAAGGAATGACAGAAATCGGAATATCTGCTGAATGGAATGCCTCGGTACAAGGGAATAGTAAAGAAGTAGAGAGCGTAAGTGTGAGCATGGAGAAGGTAGAAGCTCACGTAAAGTCTCATATGTCTGTTCAACAACTAGATCGCTATTCAGATATAACGACACTTAGCCACTCTTATGAATCACCTTCACTTGCCTTAAATCTGAAGAATGGTACGCAAAAGATAGATCTACAGACAGCGGTTCATCAAGATGGCGTTAGTGGCTTGAATCGAATTACGATTGGATTTCCATTGATTACGATTGAATATTGAATGAATTGTGAATAATTTTTTTATACCTGAGTAGTTTTGTCAGGAATAAGGATGGTAAGATCCAAGTCAGTATGCTAAAATAACAACGCGTCATGATATATCTTGTAGAGGATTATTATAAGTGATATGATGCATAAAAATACACTATATTACATAGAAAGAATGAGGATCTCATGGCTGAAAATCTAAATCTTGAACAATTGCAGACCCCAGGTGCGGTATTTTTTCTCTTCGGAGCAACCGGAGATTTGGCAAGAAGAAAGCTATTCCCAGCAATCTATAGTCTGTATCGTGAAGGTAAATTGTCTGAGGATTTTGCTGTAATCGGTGTGGCACGTCGTGAACGGTCACAGGATGAGTTCCGAGAAGATCTCTTTAATTCTATTCAAGAATTTTGCCGTTATAAAGCGGAAGATAATGAAGAATGGCACTCATTTGCACAGCATTTCGAATATAAATCACTTGATATAAACAATGTAGATGGGTTCCGTGAATTAAGAGAACAGACAGAAAAGATTGAAGTTCGTTATCAAATTCCGGGTAACCGTATCTTCTATTTAGCTTTAGCACCGGAATTGTTCGGAAGCGTGTCCTACAATTTACAAAAAGGCGGCATGTTGGAAAGCAAAGGTTGGAATCGGCTTGTGATTGAGAAGCCTTTCGGATATGACCTGGAATCGGCTAAAGAACTGAACAAACAACTGCGTGAAGTCTTCGATGAAGAAGAAATCTTTCGTATCGATCATTATTTAGGTAAAGAGATGGTACAGAATATTGAAGTCATTCGGTTTGCAAATGCGTTCTTTGAACCTTTATGGAATAATAAGCATATTGCTAATATACAGATCACCCTAAGTGAAACGGTTGGTGTTGAAGAGCGTGGTGGCTATTATGACCATGCAGGAGCACTGCGTGATATGGGCCAGAATCATATGCTTCAAATGCTGACTATGATTGCTATGGAACCACCAAGCCGCTTGTTGCCGGAAGATATTCGAGATGAGAAAGTGAAGGTAATACGTTCACTTCGTCCTTATCATACGGCTGAAGAAGTGAAGAAGAATGTTGTTCGTGGTCAATATGTTAAAGGTAGCTCGGACGACCGTGAATTACCTGCTTATCGTGAAGAGGATAAGGTGGACCCGAATTCCAATACAGAAACGTATTTTGCAACCCGTTTATTTGTTGATAATTTCCGCTGGGCGGGCGTTCCTTTCTATATTCGGACCGGTAAAAGATTGCCTGTCAAAACTACGGAGATTGTGGTTGAATTCCGCAGTATGCCAACCAATGTTTACTTAGGTCAGAAGCATAAGTTAGAGCCTAACTTACTTGTCATTCGAGTGAATCCGATGGAAGGTATCTATGTCAAAATTAATGCCAAAAAACCGGGTTCCGAGACTGATATTGAGCCGCTTGCTATGGATTTCTGCCAAAGCTGTATGATCGGTATTAACTCGCCGGAAGCTTATGAGAGACTTCTTCATGATGCAGCACGTGGAGAATCAACATATTTCACTCGTTGGGATGAAGTGGCTTCAGCATGGTCCTTTGTGGATAAAATTGCAGAAGCTTGGGCTCAAAATCCTGGAGATATTGCCTACTATCCTGCGGGATCCTGGGGACCTATCGAAGCAGATAAGTTGCTTGAGGAAGATGGATTTCACTGGTGGCCAGTGAATGGTCAGATTGAAGACAAGGTGATCTGGCAAAAGAATAGCTAGTCATTCTGTTGAAAAATTATCCTCATGCATATTTTGTGTGAGGGTAATTTGCGTCCAGAATGTGTTACAATGATAGACATGAATTTAGTCATGAAGGGAAATGTGAAATGAGCGAAGGATTAGACCCATCTTTGCAGAAGGAAGTGGATAAACGCAGAACATTTGCGATTATATCTCACCCGGATGCTGGGAAAACGACATTAACGGAAAAACTGCTCCTGTTTGGGGGGGCTATTCGACTAGCGGGAACTGTAAAAGCTCGTAAAGCGAGTAAGCATGCAACAAGTGACTGGATGGAGATCGAGAAACAACGGGGGATTTCAGTAACTTCCTCTGTGATGCAGTTTGATTACAATGGTCATCGTATTAACATTTTGGATACCCCAGGTCACCAAGACTTCAGTGAAGATACGTATCGTACTTTAACAGCTGCTGATAGTGCAGTCATGTTAATTGACGTTGCCAAAGGGGTAGAGGCACAGACGATCAAACTGTTCCAAGTATGTGCGAAGCGGGGAATTCCCATTTTCACATTTATTAATAAGTTGGATCGTGAAGGTCGAAGCCCTTTTGATCTGATGGAAGAACTTGAGCAAGTGCTAGGTATTCGCTCCATTCCTATGAACTGGCCGATTGGTACAGGGCGTGACTTATGTGGTGTGTATGACCGCATGAAGAATCAGGTAGAACTTTTCCAAGGAAATGATCACTCGGTGATTAAGGTTCAGAAAGTGACAGGTTATCGTGATCCCATTATTCGTGAGATGGCAGGCGAATATTTATATGATCAATTATGTCAGGATTTGGAGCTATTAGATGTAGCGGGAGATCCTTTTGATTTGGAAAAGGT
Organism: Paenibacillus sp. DS2015; assembly: GCF_050433705.1. NCBI lineage: Bacteria > Bacillati > Bacillota > Bacilli > Caryophanales > Paenibacillaceae > Paenibacillus > Paenibacillus sp. DS2015. Next base: position 19,657 of record NZ_JBNPWS010000003.1, read on the forward strand.
GAAAAACGGCGAATTAACGCCTTTATTCTTCGGAAGTGGGATTAATAACTTTGGAGTTCAGACATTCCTTGAGAATTTCCTGGAGCTAGCACCCAAGCCTGAACCACGGCCGAGTGCCGGGGGACTTGTAGATCCTACGAATGAGAAGTTTTCTGGATTTGTATTTAAGATTCAAGCGAATATGAACCCTGCGCATCGGGACAGAATGGCGTTCCTTCGCATTGTATCAGGTAAATTCCAACGTGGAATGACTGTGAAACATATTCGTGTCGGGAAGGACATCAAGCTGTCACAACCGCAACAATTCCTTGCGCAGGATCGTGACATCGTAGAAGAAGCTTATCCGGGCGATATTATCGGTCTCTTTGACCCAGGTATTTTTCGGATAGGAGATTCTTTGAGTCAGGACAGCGATATGGTGTTTGAAGAACTTCCAACGTTCTCTCCAGAAATATTTGCAAAGGTTACAGTTAAGAATGCACTGAAACATAAGCAGTATCAGAAGGGGATTGACCAGTTGACGGAAGAAGGCATGATTCAGATGTTCAAAACCGTTAACTTCGACGATACGATTCTGGGTGTGGTTGGGCAACTTCAATTCGAGGTGTTTGAATATCGAATGAAGGCCGAATATGGTGTGGAAGTACAATTGCAAAGAATGCAGTATCAATTCGCAAGATGGCTCATCGATGACGACATCGATGCAAGTAAGTTCCGAATCAATTCAACGTTAGTTAAAGATAAAAAGGGGAATTATGTCGTGTTATTCGAGAATCAATACGCGATGCGGACGGCTATGGACAAAAATCCGAATGCTAAATTCCTCGAAGTTGCACCTTAAAAGGTGTCGATGTTGATCTTATGATGTGTGATTTCATAACAAAATCCCTTCATCTCTGTGTAGAGGCGAAGGGATTTTGTTATGACTGTATAGATTGAACGAAAGTCACACTCGCAAACTTGATAGGTTCTAATAAAATCTAGAATCCGAGGGCTCGTCTTAAGTTCATTCTATATTGCTATGAGGATTACGATAAGGGTGTCGGGGTTACAGTCTTTAAGTGTTTCTGTGCAATCTGAATCAATTCATCCTGTTTGGTGGTGTCAATGTTCTTCCAGATCATTTCGAATATAGCACCAAGACCAGGAAGTGCTGCTTCTGGACCATCAACGGATCCTTCAATCATTTCACGAAATTCTTGATCACTTTTGTCGTGAACTTTGTGGATGATGGCTTGACGCAAATCGAGTAATACCGGCAATGTTATCCCTCCTACTTCATCATTGTGAGATCATCCTTTAATATTCCCTACATGCAGCTTCAAAATTCAAGTTCGTTAGTCTTTATGATATAATAGCTTGATTAACTTGAAGACGATCTGGAGGTTGTATCATGGCCAAGAAACAGTACGCCATCATTGGAATGGGAAGATTTGGTTCCAGTGTAGCCAATGCACTTACGGACATGGGATTTGATGTACTGGCAATTGATTCCAATGAACAACGGATACAAGAAATGTCGAACATTGTAACCCATGCAGTATCAGCTAATTCAACCGATGAAGAGGCACTACGTGCGCTTGGTATTCGTAATTTCGAAGTCGTTGTAGTCGCTATTGGTGAGGATATTCAGGCGAGTATTTTAACGACTCTAATATTAAAGGACTTAGGCATTCCAACGCTTATTGTCAAAGCTCAGAATGAACTACATGGTAAGGTTCTTCAGAAGATCGGTGCAGATAAAGTTATTTATCCGGAGCGTGATATGGGATTACGTGTTGCTCATCATTTGACATCGCCTAATATTCTAGAGTATATAGAATTATCTGACGACTACAGTATTGTGGAGATGAAGGTCTCTGAGCTTATGGTGGGTAAGAACTTGATTGAAATAAATGTAAGAGCGCGGTTTGGCTGCAATGTTATGGCGATTAAGACGGGCTCTAATATGAATATTTCACCAGAAGCAACAGAGCCTCTGAAGCCTAATGATGTGCTCGTTATTCTGGGGAAACCTGCAGATTTAATTAAATTGGAACTGGCATACCCTAAATAATCTTGGATACGATAAGGATGATTACAGATGGTCATTACATCTCCACACAATGCGCGAGTGAAGGAATGGGCGCAATTGTTAGAGAAGAAGCACAGAGACAAGACGAATAAATATCTTATTGAAGGTGCACATCTGGTGCACGAAGCGCTGAAAAGTAAAGCGGATATAGAATGCATTGCCTATGATGTGGATAAAGGAATTCCTTCTGAACTTATGGGAATTGATTCAGGTGATATGGACTGGATTGGGGTCTCTGAGGCCGTTATTGTAAAATGTACGGATACAGTGACACCTCAGCCTGTGTTTGCGATTATTCGTAAACAATCTGCTGAATTTAGCAAACTGCTTGAAGTTGAGCATAGCTTAGTTATCGTGTTAGACGGTATTCAAGATCCTGGGAACGTAGGAACTATTATTCGTAGTGCAGATGCTGCGGGTGCAGATGGTGTTATTCTGGGCCGTGGTTGTGCGGACTTATATAATCCGAAGACGATTCGCTCCACGATGGGCTCTCTATTTCATATGCCCGTTATTGAAGGGGATCTGTTGGATATTTTACCTCAAGCGAAGCAAGGTGGAGCTCGTGTTGTTAGCACTAGCCTACAAGCAAGCTCAACATGCTACGAGTATGACTTTGCAAATACCTCATGGATACTCGTTGGCAATGAGGCTAAGGGCGTGTCAGCGAGTGTACAGAAGCTCGTAGACGACACCTTGATTATTCCTATGCGTGGACAAGCTGAATCACTGAATGTGGGTATGGCTTCTTCGGTGCTGTTGTTTGAGGCGATGAGGCAGCGGCATTTTTGTAATAGCTTGGAATGATCCGGTGTGGGTTATGACATCTTTTGATACAGATTATGGTATCGATTGAGATAAATTTTATTTTCTTTTGAGACATTGGATGGATGGGAAATCCTTGATAAAACAAGGGTTTTCTTATTCTTCTTATATATCATTACATACAAAAAAATATTTACATAGTCAAAATGAATCGAAAAATGGTTGGATATATTTTATGTTTAATTATGATAAAAACCTGATAGGTTGTGAGATGATGCCCCCCATAGGTGCTAAGGTAAAAGGCATTCGAAAGCAACTAGAAATGAACCAAATTGAGTTCTCCAAGGCCATAAACATTTCTCAAGGGAACCTGAGTGAAATAGAACAAGGGAACAGCAAGCCCTCATCAGAGACACTAATGGCGTTAAGAAATAATTTTGGAGTCGATCTGAACTGGCTGCTCCAATTTGAAGAGGAAAGCGAAGAAAATTCTATTTTCGACTCAGGAGAGGTAAAGCTTTTGTCTTTGTATCGAAGTCTGCCAAATGATTATCAAGAGGATATTATTGATTATGTGAGCTATAAATTAAAGAAGAGTCAAATAAAATGACGAAGTTTGTACATAGGGCAAATGAAGTGATGTCGGAGCGATACAAGATCAGACCGAAGATTAGGGAGCAAGAGGCATTAAGCAGCTACCTCTTTAGGTTAGCAGAAGCAAATGGTACGAATTTTCTTAGCATATTAATACAAATAAGTACAACGAAGAACTCTGAAATAAGTGCAAGAAGGTACTATCATATTGATATCAACCCAGCTAAAAAAATAGATATTAAGCTATTAAGCCAGTTAACTTGTATATCTATTGAAGAGCTTCAGAATCATACGTTTTTTCCAGTTCTAAAAAGTGTGTTCGAGGATCCAGCGCAAAATGCGGATCAATCGACATTTCAGTTAGGAAATCTATATGTTAGCCAACATCGCCGATTTTGCAGGATGTGTTTAAAAAAAGAAATCAAGTATCATCTTATCTGGCAACTTAAAGACATCGAAGTGTGTGTAGTTCATGGTGTGAAGTTAGAGAATGATTGCTTACACTGTGGAAAGATTCAACCATATTCAAAAGCTAATATGGAATACTGTACTTGTATATATTGTGAGTCAAATTTAAGAACGGAAAATTTAACTGGAAGCTCAATCGTCCATATAGATGAAAACCAACTTAGGTTGTACGAGATTTGGAGCTATATGTTAGAATCCACAAAACGACTGACACCAAGACAACTTTCCTTAAGTTTGGAACAGACCATCGCTCTGAAAATTCTATATCTTTCACAAGAGGAACGATTAGAATATCGATTTGCTTCCATACGCTATCTTTCAGGGCAAGAAAAAGTATATCTCAGGAATTTAGCTCTCGGGCAAAAAACGGATGGAAGAACATCATATTTAGGAATAGTCATACGATTTTTCAGGAAAAGTAAGATTTCACTGGAATATTTTCATGATGTTGATGTAGCTAGTGAATATTTTCAATCCTTTATCGGAGAGAAAAAGACTTTAGAGACAGGGACCTGTTTAGCCCCTTGGTGTCATGCGGCAGGTACAAGTAATGAAATGTCAATGATCCAAAGCTTTCATGGAATGGATACTCACAAAAATGTATATTTTTGTGGAAAATGTTTTAATACATATGGTTATAGCAAATCTTCTGGTGTGTGGGAAGATATTGGGAATAGGATTCATACTGTCTATAATGTTATTCTGCCCTTAATGGAGCAAGGTCTACCTCGTAAAAGAATGATTCAATTACTGGATGGAATCTCAGCGAGGAAAATATCTGAGATGTTCGGATATATGTATTGTCAGAACATGATTCCAAAGGGATATCCGCACCTTAAGGGTGTAGATAAATCCCCACCTAATGATTTATTAAGTATGTTTCAATTGTTGAAAAATCAGGTAGGAACCTACGCATATAACATGAGCTTTAAAGCACAGGAGTTATTTGGGTGGACTGTACAAGAATTTTTTTGTTACTTTTATCAAAGCCAAGTTCAGCATTTCATTTTTAACGAGCCTAAACGAGTAAAAAAACCGCGTATTCATAAGAATGTTCACGGATTGATCCGTGAATACATTGCAGAGTGCGAACGTGAGAAAAAGGAATGTTCAACAAGCGATTTTGAAAACAATCACGGTATTCCTCGACATGCTTTGCAGTATTACGGACTACACGAAGAAATAGCGATAGCTAAAGAAGATCAAAAAGAACAAATAATGCAATCTAGATATGAACAATTTTGGGAACTGACCCAAATGTATGTTAATAATAAATTAGAATGCGGGGAACCGTTTAATCGTCTCGATGTTTATAAGGCGATTAATAAACGCAGGAAATGGATTTCGGAGAACTGTCCTGATCTTATAGTTTGGATCAATGAGCAGGTAATAATATCAGAAGAGCAGCAAAAGAAAAGACAATTGAAACTTGATGAAAGAAAAATAAAAGAATCCATCTTATTCTTAAATAAAAATGAAATAAGTATTTCAAAAGCTAGCATTATGAGAGTTTCAGGAATAGCGGCTATAAAATTAACTGGAAATACGGAATTATCCGATTATTATTATCACTTATTAAATTCGGATTTGTTGAAATAACTGTATGATCACACCAAGACTGGAAAATGGTCGGGTATCTACTTGATCAGAAATACTCAGATACTCTACCTACTTAGATTCATAGTTACCATACCATAACAGTGAATAATGGAACTATATGCTGGCGAGATAATAATCAGTTAATTAATGATCGTTTTCGGAAGCTACTATAAAAATCATTGGGTATGACTTCATGATCTCATAACCTTCTAAAAGGATTAATACTTGGTAAACAAATAGAGCATGCTATCATTTTTATATTTCTCCTTTGTTTAATTCATTCTCTGAATCAATTAAAAATTCAGATTGAAGGCCGAGAATGTACTCAATCTGTACTGTGAATTTACTGGTTATATCTTTATCATTTGGGATTGATTTATTTCCCTCCCCGCTTGATTGTGTGTGATGGTTCTGCATAATTTTTTTTTAAGGAATGACTATTGGATGGCCAATAGTCATTCCTTAAATTTTATCTTCGTTATATTTATAGTTGGTTTAAATTATCAATTAATTGATAATTTAAACCAACTATAAACGATTTCGTATCATTAATTGAATAAAATATCCCTTATTAGATAATAATTAGAATAAGATTATTATTTTTACTTTTTTAGTATTTTGGGCAGGTGCTTCATAATTGACATCTTGGAATTTTCATCTTATTATCGAAGCATACCTTTTAAATTTTATTGGATTGACTCTAATGGAGTCAGTCTAGCAGCTCCTCGTCATGCGACTCAGGGGGCCCAAACTATGGACAGGATAACTCTGTCCACGTTGGGTCCCTTTTTGTTTGTGATCAAATTAAAAGCTGGGAGGATTCATCTATATGTCCATGAATACAAGTACGAGTTGGCAAGGCAAAGACTGGGTGAAAGAAGATAGTCTATATTATCCGAAACTGAGAGTAGACAATAAAATCAGTTGGCAACGCCCCCATATCATTGGTGATTTTCACTCTCATAAATTGAATGGAAGAGTTGAGTATCACTCATTAAATGAATGCTTTCTGTATCAGTATTTCGAGCTTGACCCTCTCACTACTAGGTACTATGTACAACCAGTAAAAGTGAGCATTCCTTCATTTACAAAAAAAGGGGAACGTAAGGACTGGGAACATGTCCCCGATGTCCTCGTCTATCGAGAAGGAATGAAGCCCGTGCTCATTCAGGTAAAGGAGTTCGAAGAAGAACTAGAAAATGATGAAAAGTTTCACCGCTGTAACCGCCGCTGTGAAATCTATTCGGTTGAGCACGACTGGACTTATAAAATCATTTATCCTAAAACTTTGCCTGAGAATATTCTTACAAATATCAAACGCTTGAATGGATACTTAAAACGAAGAAAGGGCTATGAGGTCTGGGAGCAAGAAGTTATTTACAAGGTGAAATGTGCAAGAGAGATCACTATAGATCAGTTGGCTCATAGCTTTCATCCTAAGGCTGATCCTTATGAGATTAAACCTTTAATCTATCATTTAGTTGCCTCAGGCACCTTTTCCTTTAATGTCCACGAAGTAATAGATTCCATGACTAGGGTAACAATGGGGGCGTGGACGGATGTGCTAGAGGAATTTATTTTTACAGACCACGATTTGAAAGGGGGACGATTCCTTGAAAGTTGGCAAGCTTAAAATCAACGCGTCAATATCTTATTTGGGAATTGAGCATAAAATCGTCGGGTTTAACTATCCTAATGTTGTTTTGCAGCGAGTTACAGGTGATTATGATACGTTTCAAATCCAATTTCAAAGACTTGTAACTGATAAGTCGTTCGTGTCAGCTAAATGGGAAAGAACACTCCAAGACCAGGGTTATAAATCTATCCTGGAGACTTTACCGGAATTCAAGCGGGAGAAGGTTTCTAGCCGTTACGAATTGATTAGGCCGTTAATCCTTTTGGAAAAAAGTAAACAAAATGATGTAAGAGCAGCTGTAGATTTTATTGATCGTTATCAAGGTATTTATATATTTAAGAATGAAGATGTGAGAAGGATCACACAGGAAGAGATGATTTCCAGAATTATTCTGAATAACAGAAACACATCACGGGCAACGTTGTTGAGACATTTGTCTGCATACCGAAATGGAGAAGAAGAGGGGCTTCAGGAGGTTCTACAAGTTTTGGCTGATAAAGCAGATCAACAGGATATCGTGCGAAAGGATGAAATACAAATTGCAATCTGCAGTCCCAATGATGAAACCGAAGTACTATGCTACATTTACACACGCAAGGATAAGTTATACCTGCCGTATATTAAAGATGCCATCGAGAAAAAATATTTAACCACGCAACGTATAAAGATTAGTGCAGTGGCAAGATATATGAAGGGGAAATGTGAAGCGGATCAAATCGAGCCTCTTCCGGAAATAACAGTTCGTGGACTCATAAATCAATTGGATAAAAAAGTTGTAGCTATTCTAAGAGATGGTAGAAGAGCTATAGAAATGTACAAAAATATAGATAGAGGATTTTCTAATAAAGAAGCACATTTTCCGTTGCATTTAGTTGAAATTGATCATACAAAAATGGACATTATTCTTGTAGATGAGGTAACCCGTACACCTCTAGGCAGACCTTGGATTACGATGGGAATTGACGTTTATACTCGAATGGTCTGGTGTATGCATATATCCTTTGATGAGCCTTCATCTAGAAAGGTAAGAAATGCATTCGAGCACGGGCTATATTTCAAAAGATCTATAGAACGTTATGATTCGAAGAACGATTGGCCATTAAGTGGAATTCCGATGTGTATCATGATGGATAATGGAAGGGATTTCCGGAGTAAGCATGTTAAACGAATGATTACTGAAACTATGAAATCAAGGGTTCAATACCGTCCTGTGAGAACGCCTAACTATGGAGCAACCATCGAGAGATTGTTCGGTAATTTAAACACTATGTTGATTCATACGCTACCTGGTACCACTAAAAGCAGTGTTGGGGATCTGGGAGATTATGAAGCTGAACAAAACGCTTGTCTCACGCTAGATGAATTAACCAAAATCGTTGGACGTTATATTACTGACTTTTATCACTATCATGTTAACAAGGGTTTGCCAGAGGAAAGTCCTACACCGATCATTCGATATAAAGAGGGTGTTGAGCAGTTTGGGTATCCTGAATTTGTATTCCCAGAAGATGAGACCTACTATCGGATTGAATTAATGCCAACTGAATTTAAGCCATATACGCGTGAAGGGGTTGTTATCGATAAGGTTCATTACAAATCCGACGACCTTAAATACATGATAGGGAAAAAAGAGGTTAAGTACAAAGTGAAATTCGATGATGATGATATTACAAAAATTTATATACAGCCACCTAATTCTACTGAGTTTGTAGAGTGCTGGTCATCAAATCCTCATTATTCTCAGTTGATTGGCATAACCCGATATACGTGGAAGAAAATCAATGTGAAACTTAGAGAGATGGGAAAAATTAAATTAAGTGAAACACCGGGTGCGGAACAAATTCATGCATTACTACTTGAGATTCAAAAAGAAGCCGAGGAAGCATATACCAAATCTAAGAAAGTACAGAAGGAAGTAAAGAAGATGAATCTACAGGTGGAAATCAAGACAAAGTCATCACAGTTTTCCAATCAGGATAATCATTCAATAGTTGTAGGATCTCTGGAAGAAATGATTCAGCATGCTTATATGGCATTAGAGGAGAGGGGGAAGAACAATGGATCCACATAAGGAATTTGCTCATCGGGTAGCTAATTTGTTTGTAGAGCATCCGAAAATGGAAGAAGCGTTTAAAGCAATTGACAATATACGAAACCAGAATAGATACAAGATAGGGGGAGCTCAGAAGTCTACTCGTTGCGCCTGCATCATTGGGGGATCTGGTGTAGGGAAAACCCAAATGGCGCTAAGATATGAGGAGAAGAATACTGGTTATCTAGAGGTAATAGATGAGGTGGAATATGATATTACGCCGGTCATATATGTTGAAAACCCCGACCCTTTTACATTACAAGGTTTCTATAAAGCAATAGCGGCCCGTTTAGGGCCCCTTCCCATAGGAAGAATGCTTGTAGATGACGCACAGAAACTAGCACTAACTCGATTGATGAAACTGAAGGTTGAGGTCGTAATTATTGATGAAATGGACTACATTCTTACCTCAAGGGCGGTAAACGAGAAGGAAGCGATGCAAGCGATTAAAGGTTTGGCCAATAAAGCCAAGCTAACCGTCATTTTAATGGGGACACCAGAAGTTGAGTCTTTGTTTAAACTGAACTTCCAAAATTTTAGAAGATACCCTAAGTGGCAACTAAAAAGATTTGAGCAATGCGACCAAACATGGTGTGATTTCCTACAGAAGATGGAGGAAGCCTTATCTCCACCCCAATCGGTTGGATTGGGCGAAATTAATACTGGAATTCCGCAGTTGCTCTTTAAAATGAGTAAAGGACTATTAGGTATTCTCACTCCTGTCTTACAAGAAATGTATACATTATTGGGAGTTTTTGAGAATGACTTCAACGATTTCTCTAAGATACCTAACAATCAGGAATTGATTCCTACACTAACTCAAGCTTATCGAAATATTAACGGTGATTTAACCGAATTGGAGTATGAGGAAATGCTGCTAAGAGGGTATTGAGGTAATATCCATACATGATTGCAAGTAGCCCCATACGCCAATAAAAGGGAGGGTTCATCGTTTATCTGATTAATTATCATCTATCAAGTGGGATTAGTTTATCCATCAGGATGCCCCAAATTCAATCTCAGTAGCTCTTAAATCATATATTCATAGAATGATGTCTAAAAAAATCAACCTCTGGTAACTATAGTAATATAGTATCTTCCAGAGGTGATTTTATTGTTAGATAAGAGACTGCCAGTTCGTATACCGTTTAGTAGCAAAGAAAGTTTATCGAGTTTCTTCATGAAAACTGCAGATAATAATGGGATGAATATTATTGAAATGCTCAATTTGATTCGATTAAACGAGAAATACCTAATCCATTCTGGGGACATCCAAAGGATAGACTTTTATCCAGAAAGTATATTTTCTCTGAAAAAGCTTCAGTGGTATACAGGGATATCAGTAGATGATATGAATCGTGGCAGTTTTACAAAACTTATACATACATTCAACCATTCATGCCGAGGAGAAAGCTATAGAGGTTTGCGAGATACCATTCGAAGTAATTATCATTATTGTCCTCATTGCTTGGGACGTACAAATGCCGCGTTGTTATTATGGAAACTAACGGATGTCGAGGTTTGTCGTGAGCATGAATGCTACTTGTTACAGCATTGCTTTAGTTGTAATGAATCTATTAAGTATAAGCATCTGCGTATACCGAGCATTTGTCCTTATTGTAGCAAATCATTATCTGTACACAAGGGAGTAGCACTTGATGGAACTTCTAGTAATCTAAAACACCAACAGTGGAACGCAAAAGCTTGGGAAATACTGCTGAATATATGTGATCAAGTATATATACCGCCTCATGAATTAGCCCAAAGAATCCTTTATATTCTAAATGAGTTTAATGTTGATTATAACAGGGATAGAATATGTAGAAACCTCCAAGGATATTCAATCAACCACCTTCTTCAATGTGCTCGCGGAACTTTGGCTAAAGACAGATCCATACATCTATCTGCGTTGTTATCCATCCTATTTTTACATCATGTTGAAATTGAACGATTCCTTAGGATGGAAATTTCAAGTGAATTTCTAATTTCTTTAAGAAAAGGCGACAAGTTCAAATTGTCCGAAGAACCTGTTTGTGTGGCACCTTGGTGTCCGTCATATCAAAAATCAGGTTCACTAGTAAGAACCGGAGTTAACAGCAGTGAGAAGGCAAAGATAAAGCTTCATAAATATATGGCCTGTGAAGACTGTGGTTGTGAATATGCATTTGCGGAGGGGGTTATTATTGAGAGGACTTACTTCATTCAGGCATATCATAAAATCTCTTCACATAATCTCAGTAGTCTTACATGGTATGAACGTGAAAATCTGATGGGACTTAAAAAAGAAAAAATTAGAAGAGTGATGGCTTATTTCTGGTGCTGCCAAATAATATCGGAAGAAGAGGGTATTACAACATACGGTAAAATAGATTTAGGAAAAGTGCAGGAATTTGTAAAAGCACTCGATAAAGGAATAGCTATCGTTGAGATACGCCGCTGGCCTTTGTGGGAACAGTATGGAAATTATTTAATTCATCGTTTTCATCCCGATGTTATGCGAGCAATTATCTATAAAAAAATGACAATGGAATCAAGGGGAATGAGAGACTTGAAAGATGAGATTATTGATGCTTGTTCAGATTTAAGGAACAAAGACCTCTCCATAACCTTGCATAATGTTGCCCAAATTATGGGTATTTCCCCAACTACAATAAGGAAACAAGGATACTCCCCATTGATTGAGAAAAGTAAACAAAAGCAGAATGAAGAAAGGATCAAAGAACTTCGTGTAAGAGTAGATTTGAAAACGGAGAACTATCTTCAGGTGAAAGCAACTGAGGCAATTTCTTCTGTTGAATTGTTCCAAGTATTAGAAATCAGTTATTCAAGTCTGAAAAAATCTTCTCCCGAGTTGGCATTATATATAAACAAGGTGCGTAAAGAACATAATGCGGAGGTATTATTGAATAATCGAATGAGTTTATTTCGTGCATAGAGTTTTTTTGCATCGGTCAAGATTAGAATTGAACGATGCAAATGTAGATGACCTCTAAACAAATTTAAAAGTAAACACTATTATGCCCACTTCATTCTGCTTTACAAGCAAGTTTGATTGTATATAAGTCTTAGAAATTTAATTCAAAAGAGGGTTGGTTCGTTCTTTTCCACATAATAACATGCGTTTTTTTGAGTGCTACTTAAAGGGAGGGGACATAATCTCACATAGATAGGATAGTTTTACTTATTTTTCTAAATTATGCATCTTGACATTGGGGGTATTACAAACATTGAAATGTGTCTTAACACAAATCGATCCAAAAAGAAGTGCTTACGAATATCATATAAAATATTAATATAAATATAAATATAGTATTAAATAATGTAAATATTGTAATATAGGATATGTATTCGTGATTCGTTTTCCAGTAAATTGACTTAATCCGTTTCGTCGGTTTGCTTTTTTAAAACAGGAAATTATTATTCAAAGGAGTTTATTATGAATATAGATATAAATGTATACAAAGTTTTCACTGACCAACCTGATTTTGGGAATTCTGCAGGGGTGTTAGAGTATAATAGCATGTGGTCAGTTGAAGATATGCTACAAATAGCTAACCATTCAGATACATCGGTTACAGTATTTGTGAAGATAAGTAAAAATGATGTTCAAGACTATAAGTTTCGCTTTTTTTCAAAAGAAAAGGAACTTTCCTTTTGCGGACATGGATCATTAGCTGGGGCTGCTTATGCTATGAATAAACTAGGAGTTAATTTGCTTCGAGTAAAATTTGGAACATCTAATTCCATTGTTATTATTGAATCAAAGGATGGAATCTATTATTTAAAAACACCCAGAACAACTATACTTGAGATTTCTCCGATTCGAGATGAAATAGCTTTTATGTTGGGGATTGAGCCTGAGGCTATTTCTACTACTTCTCCATTTTGTGTAGCTACAATCGGATCTCCAAAATTATTAGTTCCTATAATTTCTCGAATGGAGCTTAATACAATAAAACCAAAATATACGGAAATAAAAAAGTGGAGTCGTGATAATAATATAAATGGAATTTATACTTATGCATTTAAAGAAAAATTATTAGATCAGGAGAATAATCTCCCTAAACTAATTTATACTCGTGGTTTCAATCCATTGTTCGGCATACTGGAGGATCCTGCCACAGGCGTTGCCGCAGGAGCACTAGCAGATGTACTCTATATTGAAAGGGGTTATTCCTCATTTATTTTTCATCAAGGAGAGTTAATGGGAGCTTCCAGTCAAATAAGAGTTGAAATTGAACCAGAGGGAGTAAGAATCGGAGGTTCAGTACTTTTAATTAATACGAGCATTAAGTCTATGAAGTCGGTTACCCTACGAGAAATATGAGGGTGATGCCCAAAACGATCTACGCGTGTAGAAGGTCAGCTTTGAATCTCCAAACACCAAAGTTTACAGGTCCAAATCCAGATTAGATGTAACAACCTCGAGCTTAGAAAAGAGATTTTCCAATTCCTTCATCGTTACAAAATAGTTGCAGCATCTCTGCTTCTCATCTCCGCGTTTGTTCAATAACCAATAAATGGTAGGTAAAAAGCCACCTTTCGGTTGAGTTTGTACCCCTACAAACTCAACCGAAAGGTGGCGACTCTATGAAAACTCTACCACGATCTTGTCTATCCTTCAATCTGTGTTAACTAAAGCGAATGTCGAATCTGCTGTTTATCAAGCTAAATATGAAGATCCTGCACGAAATTTATAGTTTATTATTTGTTTCTATATTAGTTCATGTCAACTTTCTAACAGTGGGATAGTTACCGATCTGGAGCCTATTGCAGCAACTCTAGGTCTTATTCCTATACATTATCCAAGCTTTTTGGGCAATGCTGCGGATGTCCCTTTTGCTGTGTTCAAAGATCTTTTTCAGCTTCTTATTCAAAATTGCAATCAAAAAACTCGGCGCAAACTAACTTTTCCTAAAGAATTATTGCTCATTGACTCAACAACGGTTACGGTCGGGGAAACTCAGTTACCATGAGTACCGCATCATTGCGAAAGAGATGGGATTAAGCCGCATGTAGCTTTACGTTCAGAAGATCTGCAGCCATATCGAGTTGAAGTGAATATGTTAGCGAAAAAGAGCCAGTGTGTTAATGGTTGAGAGCCACCGTGTTAATATTTCAGAGCCACGATGTTAATCAGATAGAGCCACCCTTGTTTTCATCTAGTAAACTAGTGAAATGTGATCTGGGATCAGATTGCAAATAAACATGGGAGGTCACCTAATTGACCAAATATCGTGAAATTCTCCGGCTAAGCTGTTTGGGCTTAAGTCAACGAAGCATTGCATCCAGTTGCCAATGCTCTCGCAACACCGTATCGGAGGTCTTATCCCGTGCACTTCAAAAGGAGTTAACATGGCCATTACCTGAAGATGTAACTGATGAAGATCTTCAAACTGTGTTATTCCCTGAGAAGGCACAACAAGCATCCTCACGCAAATTACCAGATTGCGAGCATATCCATCGTGAACTGTCCAAGAGTGGTGTTACGCTCAGTTTGCTTTGGAGCGAGTATTCGATCGAAACATCACCAACGCGTTGTCATTTTTAAAGATTTTGAAGGTCGCGAAATTCGAGAAGTGACGGATTTGATGCAAATTACAGCAGAACGAATTGCATAGATGTACAAAACGCGTTGGCAGTTTGAATTCTTTTTCCGTTGGATTAAACAGCATCTGAATATCCCGAAATTGTCTGATATTACTGAAAATAACTGTTTATGGACAATTTATACTCCGCTTTGATTGTTTATGTGCTTCTGAAGTTGCTCTTTGGATGCGGTTAGTCTAAGGATTCTTCGATATGCCATTCTTTCATTTGCACGATTATTTAGCATAAGAGATTTAGCGTCAGAATGGGTGATTCAATTTCAAAAATTAATGCCTGAAAGGGTTATTTATGTTACATAATTTTGCTAATCAACAGGAGTGATATTAAACATAGCCTAATTACAAAAAAAGGTTTTAATAATAATAAAATTAATTAATTGAAATATATGTATTTATTACAGAATTTAACAATGATACAATATATTTATAAAATAAATAAAAAAATACTATTTTAAAATTATATTTAAAAATGGAGAAATACTATGAATACTATTCTTCCTGATTTTCATGAAATCGAAGAAATGTTTAAAAAGGCAAGACAAATCCAACTCTTGAAGCCCGGATCACGTATAATAGTTTCTCCCCAAATAAGAAATACAGATAAGGTCAAACAAGCAGTCCAAAGTACAGAAAAACTAAAAGAACTGATTTTTTCTTTGGTTGATCGTTTTTTTGGAGGAGATATCGAAGAAATGGCAAGGTGGTTAGGATACCCGGAAAGTATTTTGCCATGGATAAGAGCTACCTCTTTTATAGGGGAGAGAGATGATATTCTGCTTCGCAGTGATTGGTATGAAGAAGATTCCGTGATCAAATTTCTAGAGCTGAATTTAGGGAGCAGTGTAGGTGGTGTGTTGTTGGCTTCCTTACACTCGTCTCTACTTACTCTATCCAATGTTAACGATGCTATATTTAAACAAGATGTGTTTTATATTAATACGATCCATGAGTGGGCTCAAAATGCTTATAAACTGTGGCTAAAACATTTATCTGATCCACTGATGGTTTTTGTGGAAAGTTTAGCATCAATGCCATCAATGCACGAGACACTTCATAAGATGGCAACTGTATTTAGTGAGGTAACTGGAGTGCGTACAATTGTATGCACCCCATCTGAGCTTATATTGCAAGAAGATGGAATATACACAGATGGCCATAAAGTGGATGTAATATATAGACTCTTTGATTTAGAAGATTTAGAGAGTAATCCCAATGAATTTAACCATATTTTAAATGCAATAGAAAAAAAAATAGTTAGCATGCCGATGGGTTTTGCGTTTCGTATTCTTGGAAACAAAGCATTATTCAGCCTTCTTTCTGATCCAGAATATCATTCTGCTTATTCCACAGATGAAATTGATTGGATCAGGAGGCATATTCCATGGACTAGAATATTTAATGAAAAATATAAGGAAACTGCAATCCTTGATAAGGAAAAATTACTCCTTAAGCTAGCTGACGGACATGGAGGAGAAGGCGTTATTTGCGGATGGGAAATGTCAGAGAGTGATTGGGAATCCCATGTTGTTTTATTATTATCTACTAATAATAGAACTATATTACAAGATAGGGTGTATCCAACGTCAGGAAGTATAGCTGTAGCTGTAGCTGACGGAATTATTTATGAGGAACAAGCAAATTTTTTATGGGGATGTTTATTATTCAGTGGCAAGCATATCGGACATATTTTACGAACTAAAAGCATAGAGAAGGGTTCTGTAATCAATTATTCTAATGGAGCTGCTATTACTTCTGTTTTCTACAATAAAGATTGAGAAAGGACAAGCCATATTGAAATCAGTACTTATTCTTTGCCGTGAGGAAACTACGGATGTTAAAGAACTTATCAGAGCATTAATAAATAAAGGAATACATGCTATTTCTGCTGAGCCGAGAGAGATTGTAGTTGATATAGATAGATCGGGTATTCGTTTTTTATACCAAAGCCGCATTTTAGAACTTGTATGCGTCTTAGGATGGGTTTCGCTATCTCAGCGTGAGTATGGTTTATGGCTCCTTAAGGCTTTTGAAATTTGCAATATTCCTGTATTAAATGGAACCGAAGTGCTTGAAAACGGACAGAACAAATTTCTTAATTCTGTCTTACTTGCTTATCATGAAATTCCACATATACCAACTCGACTTATTGGTTCATACGAGCAATTAGAAGAGACAGCAGAGCTTTTAGGTTTTCCTCTAGTTCTTAAGCCAATCGTGGGGGCGAAGGGTCAACAAGTAGTATGCGTCGAAGATTTGAAAAACTTACGTAATTTGGCACCATACTATTTTAGAGATCATAAGGCTTTGTATGTCCAAACTTGTCTTGATAAGCCTGGCAGAGATATTCGTGTAAGAGTGATTGATCACGAGGCAGAATTTGCTTTCTTTAGATATGCCAAAGATGGTGAATTTTTGACAAATCTATCAGTTGGGGGAACCTGGGAGGAATGTAATCTTACTCCACGTATGATTAATCTAGCTGAGTTTTGTTCTCGAGTCTTTAAATCGCCTATTGCAGGCGTTGATTTATTAGAAATTGGAGAAGACGATTATGTTGTCATTGAAGTAAATACTACACCAGCTATCACATGGCCTCATATGGATACTGTGTTTCGTGTAGCAGAATTCATTGAAAAAAGGGTGCATTTATTATCCTGACCTTAGTCGTCAGAGTAATAATTCATTATAGTATTAAATATTTCAAACAGAGGAGCGATTTTTAATGGTACTTAATCCAGAACAGTTTGTAGAAAAACTTAAATCCATCGTTACGGAAAATCAGAAAATTACACATCCACTTTACCAAATTATTATGAAGGGTGAAGCTTCATCAGAGCTCTTAAAGAACTTTGTTCTACATCGCTATCACATTAAAAGCTTTTGGACCCGTAATATCTCTGCGATTCATTCAAAGACTTCTGATGTTAATGTTCGCAAAGAACTTGCAGAAAATATTTATGAGGAAGAAACCGGTAAAATTACAGGTACAATGAGACATCTTGATCTATTTTTCAAGATTGGAGAGCAGTTTGGTTTAACTTGGGACGATATTGATAATTGTAATGTTTTACCTGAATCTCAAGATGTTATCAATTGGAACAATCAGGTTTGCGGACCGGATCATCACTTGGTAGAAGCAGTAGCGGCGTTAATAGTATATATGGAAGGACAGCCGCCGGTTACTTGGGAAGGACGCACTATGAACCAAGCAATGAGCCATTTCTACAATTTAAACGAAGCTGGGGTCTCATATTTTGTAATTCACAGTTCTCATGACATGGAAGTAGAAGAAGATCATGCTGAAGCTGGATATGAGTTACTTCGTAATTATGCTATAACAGAAGAACTTCAGGAGAAAGCTGTTGCTGCACTCTATAAATCAATAGATGTTCGTATGAAACACTTCAGTGCCATTTTACGTGCTACAGGAATTAATGTAGAAGCAGAACCTGTCCGAAGTTAGAAAAAAAGTATGATAATAGGGAGTCTGTTTAGACTTCCTATCATTTCAATATACGCCTAGCATAGTGTCAAGGGTAAGATATAAATTATTAAAATTTTGTATTTAAAGGAGTATTTATGGTCCAGCTTCTAGATGTAACCCTTCGCGATGGCGGATATATTAATCAATTTAATTTTTCAATAGAGGAAGCTAAGAAAATTGTAAGCGGGTTACATAAATCTAGAGTAGATTGGATCGAGGTTGGTTACAGAAATGGCCCTGCGAAAGGTTCTGCTGGACTTGGAATTACTGCAGAAACTAATGATGCATATATTAAAGCGCTGAGGGAGCATTCTCCAAATGCTAACTTGGTCGTAATGCTTCATCCGCACAATGTTAATTCTGATGATATTCATGCTCTGTACAGTTTAGGAGTATCCCTTGTCCGGATTTGTATTCGAAAGGATCATCTGGAAGAAGCTTTGGAAACGATACGAGAGTGCAAAAAAAATTCACTAAAGATTTCGGCTAATTTTGTACGTATTACCAATTTTACAAATGAACAAATTACAGATATGGCACTTATGGCTGAGGCAGCAGGGGCAGATCTCATATATTTTGCTGACTCAAACGGAAATTTGCTGCCCGAGAATGTAAGGACCTTAACAACAAGCTTAAAATCTGTTTTAAAAGTTCAAATAGGATTCCACGCTCACAATAATTTGTCATTAGGACTTGCAAATACTATTGCTGCTCTCGAATCAGGAATTGATTGGCTGGATAGCTCTTTAAGAGGAATTGGCCGTAGTGGGGGAAATTTAGCCACGGAAGTGTTTATTTCATATTTAGAGCGCTATTATGGCTTCCCTAAATACAAATTAATTGAAGTCATGGATATCGCTGAATACGTTCAAGATAAAATACTTATTTCTGGAAATTATCTGACCCCTCAGATAAAAGATATTCTTCTAGGAATGATGAATTTCTCAACAGACTTAATGCAGCCAATCATGGATTCAGCTAAAGAAAATCGGATCTATTGGAAAGAGCTTATGTATGAACTAAGTAAACGAAATCCAAATATGGTAACTAATAAAGAGATTACGGAGGTGGCTAACATTATAAAGAAAAACAAAAGAGAGTTTCAACATTTATGAAGAATATTAACCAAAAGAATAACTTACAGTTACAGAAAATATTAGTTAACGGAACTCCTTATCAAAGAGGAACACAATACGGGGAACAATTACGAAATGAAATAAGGGATTTTCTATCTGATAATATTGCACGTATCAATAGTGCTCGATTTGAATCATTGACGCTTGATAAAGCCTTAAGTATTACTGATACATTTATACCTTACATTGAGAGAGATGTACCTGATCTTGCAGAAGAGATTAAAGGGTTAGCTGACGGGGCAGGAATCAGCTATAGGGAAGGGATGCTGCTTCAAGTTCGTCGTGAAATCATATCTAGTGGTTTAGAATGTACTGCATTTGCGTGTCGTAATCATCAAGGGGATTCTATCATTGCACAAAATGTAGATCTCGCCGGTAATTTAACTGATTTAGGCATTATTCTACAAGTAAATACATTAAGCGAAGAGGAACCTGATCTGCTGATGTATACTCATGTAGGGCTAATAGGCTACTTGGGCTTAAATAGTTTTGGTTTAGGAATAGGGCTTAATATGGTCCTAAGCTCTGGCTGGAGAGCGGGTGTTCCTCCGTATCTCCTTATTCGCCATTTATTACATCAAAAGAATGTAGAAAATTGTCTCAGAGAAATTAAACGAATTCGGCGTGCTTCTTCAAGAAATTTACTGATCGCAGATAAAACGCGCTTAGTAGATGTAGAAATGACTGTTCAGGATGAGCGCATTATTGAAGAAAATTTTCTCGTTCACACTAACCATTATGTTCATCCTGATTTACTCCGTTATGACTTAGTTGAAAAGAATACTTCTACTTATCCTCGATATGAACGAACAGTGAGAGAACTACAACAATTTAAAGGTATGCCTTCAGTAAGACATATGAAAGATTTGTTAGGGTACCATGAAGATGGTCAAGGTAGTTTATGCGTTCATAACGGAGGCGATCCCCGTAGAGTTGATACTATAGCTTCGGTTATTCTTGAACCTTCTGAGGGAAAGCTGAGTGCTTGTAAGGGACATCCCTGTAACCGGCCATTTCAGCCATATTATTTGGAAAGGAAGTAGTATTCTTGAAAGAATCTTTCATTTTATTAAATGATTCAATTGTTCCCTATGAAGAAGCGACAATTCATGTTGGCTCAGTTGCCATGAAATATGGATCATCCGTTTTCGAAGGGATTCGCGGGTATTGGGATCAAGAACGTAATAGAATGCACATGTTCTCTATGAATGAACATATTGAACGACTGCTTGACTCAATGAAACTAATGGGAATGGAACATAATTGGAACAAGGAGAAGTTAATTAATAATATCAAACGAATCGTGCTTGTTAATAATCTTCGATCAGATTGTTATGTACGTGTAGCTGCATCCATTGAAGCGGACGGCCCCTTGGAAGCCAGAGGTCCTGTATTAATCAGTATTGCAGCATTCCTTCAGCAAAGAAAACCTAACTCAGATAAAGGGATTCATGTATGTATATCTTCATGGCAAAGAATATCTGATCATATGATGCCCCCTCGGATAAAATGTGTAGCTAATTATCAAAATGGCCGGTTAGCACTCCTACAGGCTAAATCAGATGGATACGATAATACAATACTTTTAAATCAACAAGGGAAAATAGCAGAAGCACCAACAGCTGCCTTTTTTATTGTGAAAAATGGGATCCTCATTACTCCTTCTGTAACATCAGGAATCCTAGAAAGTATAACTCGTAAATACATCCTGTCGTGGGCAAATGATCTGGGAATAAGTGTTCAAGAACGGGAACTGGATAGAACAGAGTGTTACTTGTCGGATGAGGCTTTTTTGTGTGGTACTGGGGCCGAGATATTACCGGTCGTTAGTATCGATAGAAATGTTATCGATAAAGGAGAACTAGGAGAAATAACCTCGGTTCTAATCGATTATTATTTCGATATTATGTATGCAAGACAAGAAAGGGAACCTAGTATACAAAACCTTATTGATTATTCGGAGGAGGGATTCCGCGATGCAGCGCTTCTTATATGAACAAGACTATAAATACATGGTTGAGCGTTCTGGTGGCTGTCTGGAAGAAGAAATAAGAGAACTTGAAGGAAAGCTTGAAGATAATGGATATATATATAGGAATAAACCTTTTAAATTGTATCCAAGAGTTGTTATTCTAAGCTCCTCTGATCGTGAACTTATCCGGAATGATTCAGAGAAATTGATAGATATCTTAGAAAAAGTAATTCGTATTTATGAGAAGGATGAAATAACACAACATTATTTTATGCTTGAGGGACTTGCTGCTAAATTGGTGGCCATTAAACCTGGTTACAAACGAAACATTCGAATTTCCCGTTTTGATACGTATCTTGTTAACAGTGGAGACGTTTTTAAGGTTCTTGAAAATAACACGGATTGTCCAGCTGGTGTTATTTTCACTAGTCGGGTAAATGAAGTTTTAAGGCAGATTCCTTCACTTTCCTCTTATATTAAAAAGCTTCCCCCCTTACATGAAGAAGGTATTCATAAACCTGATTCATTTATTAATGAATTAATATCAACATTTTATGAGTTTTCTAATGGGTCAAAGCTCAGATCCGTGGCTATTCTTCAGGTGAATAATAACGCGAGTTTAGAAGTTAAGGAGATGGTTAAACTTTTGCATGAAACAGGGATTCAGTCTGTTGTAGCTGATCCCCGAAATCTAAAGTACCAAGATGGGAAGCTTTACGCTGGTCATCTTCAGATCGAGCTTCTGTGGAATAAAATTAACACAGTTGATTTTGCTCCGCTTCTAACAGAACCCGAAAAACTAACTGACCTAATTAGCGCTTGTATGGATCAAACAGTGTGCCATGTAAATTCATTTCAAGCTCGTTTTATCACCGAAAGTAAACTTTGTATGTCATACCTCTCAGAACCTGACTTCAGGAAACACTTTACAAAGGATGAAATTTCTTTGTTAGATAAGCACATTCCTTGGGCACGTAAACTATCAGGGGTTTATGAAAATCACAATGGAGAAACTTGGAATAAAAGGGAGTATATAAAGTTAAACCGCGAAAAATTAGTTTTAAAAACAGCCTATGATATACGTGGAGAAGGTGTCGATATTGGTTTATCAACCTCTCAAGAGCAATGGGAGAAACTTATTGATCAATCTTGGGATGGACCCTACATTGTTCAAGAACTTGTTACTGCACCAGAAATACAAGTTCCAATTGAAAAAAATAATGCTCTCACTTCTAAAAAATTTAGTGCTGACTTTTTTATGTTTGGAGGATTGTTTCAAGGATTTGGTTCGAAATTAAGTGATGAATTAAAAGTTAATGTTTTTCAGGGTGGGAGTAAACAGGCGATTTTCTCCATAAGAGATAGTGCTGAATTTAGTAAAGATAATGAAATCAGTGGATGTATATCATGTGGAAAATGTTCGAGCTCAACTATTACTTGTTCATAAGGGAGATGGAATGATGAATAAATTTGTGTATTCTGGACCAGATGCTTTTATGGGAGTTTCTACAGCCTGCGTTTCTGATGCTTTAGATACCTTCGGAATAAATGGCGGCTTAGCAGGCCTAGGTCCTTTAGGACCTGGAATGTCACTCGTCGGGCCTGCATATACGCTGAGATTTGAGGAGGTGTCAGAAGGAGAAATGGCCCAAGCTGGCGAGTATATCGATGATGTTCCATTAGGAAGTGTCATAGTTATTGCTAATGAAGGCAGACGGTTTTGTACAGTTTGGGGGGATCTGCTTACTCATGCAGCGCAGCTTAATGGGATACGCGGGACAGTAATTGATGGTTGTTGTCGAGATGCAACTGCAATATTAAAATTGGACTACCCATTATTCTCAGTAGGTACTTACATGAAATCAGGGAAGAACAGAGTCAAACTTGTTTGCAAGGATGAGCCAATAGATGTAAGTGGGACAGTAGTTAATCCAGGTGATATTGTATTGGCCGATGATTCTGGAGTAGTGGTTATTCCTAAGACTATGGCAGAACAGGTCTATTTAAGAGTTAAAGAAATAGAGGAAATGGAGAATAATATTCTTTGTGATTTGAAAAATGGTGTAACTATGAAACAATCAAGAATTACGCATCAATATAATAAATATGCTCTAAAAACAAATTAATACTGTGGAAGGGGCAATAGCTAAATGGGACAGATTATTTTTTTTAATAGAAGCAAGATGTTTCCATTTAAAAGTTGGATTCCTGATATTCCTGATGATTTGACACTCTTTACGCAAGTTGATCTCCCTGATGAGAGTAAGTACGATTTAGTAATTAAAAAAAGTGATTTTGATGGTGATTCCTTAATTGAATGGGAAGTGCTTGATTTACACAAAAAGCAGAATGTTCAAGCCATTGTCTGTCATTCAGAATATGATTTAATACGAACGGCAAAATTACGTGAATATCTTAATTTATCGGGGCAAAATGTCAAGAGTGCTGTTGCCTACCGTAATAAGATAATCATGAAGCAATATGCGAGACAAGCTGGTATTGAAGTAGCAGAATTCCAGCAAGTTCATACTCCAATGGATGTCATTGAGTTTTCTAATAAACACGGGTACCCCATTGTCATCAAACCAATAGACGGTGGGGGGTCAAGAAATACGAGAGCTATTTACGATAGCAATCAATGTAGATTATTTCTGAAAGAGGGCTTGCCAAAGGACATAATGATTGAATCTTTTGTAGATGGAGAGATGTATCATGTTGATGGATTAATGTATCAGGGAGATATTCTTTTTTCAAGTGTATCACGTTATATTAATGGATGTCTTTCTTTCCACTCAGGAACCAGTCTTGGCAGTGTTATTTTAAATACCGATAAGAATGTGATTCAAAGGTTACAGAATGAAGCCGAACGAACTTTACTAGCTCTTCCGGCCGCCCCGATCATTGCTTTTCACGCCGAATTTTTTCTTACAAAGGATGACCGTATAGTGTTATGTGAGATTGCTAGTCGCACGGGCGGAGCACGTGTGACTGACACTATTGAAGCAGCTTTCGGTATTAATCTTAATCGGGAGTGGATTCGTTTGCAATGTGGACTTAAAGAGAAAATGAAGGTGAACAGTTCCAATACACTACAGACCGCAGGCTGGCTTGTTGTTCCACCACGAGAAGGCATATTACGATTTATTCCGCAGGAAATACCGTTTGAGTGGGTAATAGATTATAGCCCTGCTCTAGAAGAAGGACGTGAAATGGCGGGGGCTATTTCCAGTGTAGACAATATTGCAAGTTTTGTCATCGTTGGCGATAACGACATGATAGTTGAAGAACGTTTGATGGTATTAGATCGATGGTTCAGAGAGAACATTTGGGTAGATGACTTACAAGTGAAAAAGTGATTTCAATAATTTAAAGGAAAATGTTATGTTATTAAATAAAATACACAAAAACATTAAAATACGCTTGATATCCGGTTTTTTTCAAAGGACACTCAGAGCGATGATTCTGCCTTATATGATCATATATCTAAGTGCCTATTTTGGAGTTACTCTTTCTGGAATCCTTTTAATGATTTCGGTGATAATGGGAATTTTGGCAAGTCTCTTAGGTGGATATTATGCGGATCGTATAGGAAGAAAAGTCGTAATCTCAGTCTCAGAGTTTGTTATCGCAGTTTCATTTTTGGGAATGTTTATTTCAAATACTAATTATTTTTCTTCACCAATCACAGCTTACCTATTTTTCTGTATTAATACTGTTGCATTTAATATCTCCTTTCCAGCTTTAAACGCCATGATTATAGATGTTAGTACACCTGAGAGTAGAAAGCTCATATACTCTATTAATTATTGGATTACTAATTTATCACTTGCTATAGGATCCTTAATTGGAGCATTTTTATATAGTGAATTTCTGCAAGAGTTACTTTTAAGTTGTTTTTTTATGTCAATGATTATATTTTTTGTTTTTCTGTTTTTTATTGAAGAATCAATACCGGAACAATCAGAGCCTCGACTGTTGAAGATAAGAACTCTTCCAAGTGTTTTATTTTCAGAATACAGCCCAATACTAAAAGATTTGAAATTTCTTAAGTTTTTTTTCAGCAGCTTATTAATCATGGCGGTTGAGTTGCAATTAACCAATTTTGTCACAGTACGGTTAAACAAAGAATTTGGCACTCGCCAATTATTCGGGGATTTAAAATTAAGTGGTATTGAAATGAGCGGAATATTAAGAACAGAGGCAGCGCTATTAGTGGTTTTTTGTACATTTATTGTTGTTAAGTTTACTCGTAAATTAAGTGATAAAACCACGCTAACTTTCGGGTTACTATTCTTTACAATTGGTTATATGGTTATAGCGGTTAGTAATGATCCAGCTCTATTAATGGTCAGTGTTTTAGTACTTATAATTGGAGAATTAATGTGGGTACCTGTTAGTCAATCGTTACTTCCATTACTAATTGATGATCATAAAAGAACAAAATACCTTGCAATACTTAACTTGCATCAAAGAGGTGGCGAACTAATAGCCACATTAACATTGACTTTAAGTTCAGTTATAACATCTTGGTATATCTCAGTATTTATTGGTCTGATGGGATTTATAGCATTACTTATGATGAGGTCTTTAATTATAACGCAATATAAAAACAATTATTTCAATCAAAAAGCATAAGGAAGGAGAGCGAAAATATTATGTTTAAATAGTTAAGATAACACAGGGAAGACCCCTTCTTGTAGAATTAAGTCACCACAACCAATTCACAGAAAGAGGTCTTCCCCATGATTCATTTTACTACAGATTTGGTACAAGCTATAGTCACTAATCAGGATGTGACTTAAATATTTCGGCAGCATCTTGAAACTGCTATGAATCGGCTACTTGTAACAGAATTAACAGTCTTCTTCTTTTTCTCAACCAAAGATTAATTAAAATTTTAAAAAATGGGATATTCCATATACGCAAAATTATTGAAGCACCTAAGGAAGATAACGACACTACATACAGGAGGTATAGTAGAGAATATTATGACAGTTCTGATATTAAATAATTTACCCGCCTCTATTTACGAATATAATGAATGGTTATCTAATTCCGAGAAACTATTAATTACTTCTAAAGAATCAGCAGATGGATTTCGTAAGGAGGATTTCAAGGAAATTATCGGTTTTGAAAATTATACTGTAAACGGTAATGTTGAATTAAAAGCTATTGAGCTATACGAAAAATATAAATATGAGTATATTGTTGCTACAGGAGAATTTGATCTATTGCGGGCCGGTAAATTGAGAGATATGTTTGGGATTTCAGGACAGACCTGGGAGAGTGCTTTAGCGTTTAGAGATAAGACTGTCATGAAAGAATATGCAAAAAAAGGCGGAATTAAAGTACCGGCTTATAAAAAAATTCAAGATTCACTTGATATTATAATATTTATTAAAGAGCATGGGTATCCAGTTGTTGTAAAGCCGGTTGATGGAGCAGGAGCAACTGATACAACGGCCTTATACAACGAAAATGATCTTCAATTATTTTTGTCTAAAGGTACTGGGAGTAAACTGGAAATAGAGAAGTTTATTGAAGGTAATATGTATCACATAGATGGAATAATACTAAATAATGAACTTGCTTTTATTTGGCCATCCAGATTCATTAACAATTGCCTTTCTTTCAAAAGTAACTCTCTTGTCGGAGGACAAATTCTTGACAGAAATGAGTCTCTCTTTAATAGATTATTGAACTTTGTCAAATCTCTTATAAATTCCTTGCCGACTCCACAAAATACAGCCTTTCACGCAGAGGTTTTTCATACATTTGATGATGAGTTGGTATTATGTGAGATAGCAAGTCGAATTGCCGGTGCTAGTATAAATGAAGTTATTTTGCATGCTTTTAATATTAATTTGCGCCAAATAATGGTTCAGGCACAATCTAATATTTTTGAAAATAAAAATATTTCCGAAATAAGTAAAATTAATGAACCGATTGAATATACAGGCTGGCTAATAATCCCCCCAAAACAAGGCACTCTTTTGAATCTACCAACTGAAAAACCACCTCAATGGGTAAAGGAATATAAATGTCATGGTCAAGTTGGAAAAACATACGAGGATATCAATAATATAGTTGAGTGTATCGCATCATTTGTTGTTTCTGGTAATTCTGCAGATATTGTAAGCGAACGGATTTTAGAAGCTGCAGATTGGATTGACAAATCACTGATATGGGAATGACAGCGATCCTATTTTTTTGGTGGTATAAAATTCTTGTTCATGGAGTTTATACCGTCCAGGGCTTCTAAAATACGACTCGAATTTCGTGACCTTCAAAATCTGTAAAAATGATAACGCGGTGGTGATGTTTCGATCGACATTGCGCTGTCCCAAGATATGGTGGTGGATACGGCTGTTTCAGAAGATTATTCAAATGTTGAAAAATGTCATTCCTCTGGAAACTCTTAAGCTATTCTCAATCGTAGAAGATGTTTTAACAGATAAAAAAATATATTCTGATACTGCCTTCAGAAAATAAAGAGTAATCCTTAAGAATTCTAAATGAAAGAGAGAGCCTAGATATAAACTATCATTTTTTAGAGCATGAATCTAATTATAAACTTGCTAAACGTATTATCTATACAAAAGATAAGACTCCTTATGAGTGTGAAGAAGAAATTATTTCACAATATATTTATGGTGAAATATTGTCGTATATACAGGAAAAGGGGATTATGACGTGTTGAAACCAGTATATGGTAATAATGTTGTGCAGTCGAGAACTGTTGAAAAGATATCAAGTCCGGTATGGGCATTGGTTGCTGCTTTTGTCTTATTTTTGGGCTGGAGCGCGTTTCAAATTGGATTGTTCAATGGGCAGTCGTTGTTTCAAATCAAAAAGTAATAACTGGACATGATTGTGTTTTCTCAGTAAGAAAAGAAGATGTGGAGCATTACTTGCAGAAATATAAGTTAAGGAAAATTGATTAACTTTCGATAGAGTTCGAAAGAAGGTTTCATTTATGAAAATTGTAAATAACATGGATTCAAATCACTTAAATGAATTAAAGGAACTGGTCGAAGGTGCTGATGAGTTACACATTATCAGTTAAGTCCGTTCCTTAAGGAATCATTTGACGTCATCTTTTATGAAATCATTGTTCCATCAGGGATTAAACGTCTAAATGGTTTATATCAATATATATAATAAAATATTCAACTTTATTTTAAAGTATACTATAGAAATAGCTGTGTAATAGTATAAAAACAGCCTGTTTTGATTGTGTTTTTGTCTCGAAATATGATATAACCCACATCCGGCGAATGTTTTATTATAAGATGACACAGGAGGTGCACATATATGTATCGTAAAGTAGAGGATTTTATTATGGAGTGGAATGAATCAGTAACAGGAACAGTCAATGTGTTTAAAGCCATGACAGATGATAAGCTAAATCAAGCAATCGTTGAAGGGCATAATTCATTGGGTTGGTTAGCATGGCATTTAACAAATGTGCCTGTATTTTTAGTGAAGTTTGTAGGTCTTGAAATACCGTCAGTTGGCAACCCCAAGGAAGTACCAACTTCTGTCCAAATCATTGTAGAAGCCTATGAAACAATGGCAAATACGCTATCAAGTGCTGTTAGTAAGTTAACGGATGACGCTTTATTAGAAGAAGTCTCTGCATTTGGTGGTACGGCTACACGTGGTCAAATTTTACGTAAAATCGTTGACCATCAAACACATCACCGAGGCCAAATGACCGTCTTATTACGCCAAGCTGGGTTGACGGTTCCAGGTGTAATGGGCCCTACAAAAGAACAACATTAAAAAAACATAGTAGCACAAATCAAACGTTGATTTGTGCTACTTTTTAGTTCCAAATGAAGAACAATATATGGCTCAATCTAAAAACTAGTGGTAACCAAGAGAGAAGACCTCAGAGGAGTTTTGGAGGAATGTGGACAAGCGGAGCGTTCACCTTTAAAGGAGGATTTCTACCTTATTCAATCCAATTCAAGAAATCCTCCTTTAACAGTGAGGGTAACAACCTCCAAGACGGAACGCTGATCCCACTACATTTTATTGTCAACTACTGATTTTGGTTTTGTGCCCAATATATGATGGGAAATATGGATTGGGGGAGTTTACATGATGAAAGATTCTTGGTTTACAGTTCAAGAAATCGACCCAAAAACCTATGCCATTAGTGAGTATGGGCATTGGGAAAAAGTACATTCTTTTTTATTGATTGGTGATGAAAAAGCGATCTTAATTGATACAGGATTAGGAATAGATAATATCAAACGAATAACGGACCAACTGACTGACTTACCGATCGTAGTCATTACTACTCATGTACATGCTGACCATATTGGAAGTCATGGAGAATTTCAGGAAATTTACGTTCACGAAGGGGATGAAGACTGGTTAGTTAATGGCATTAAGGGCTTGCCGATAGAACAAATAAGGAGAGATATAAGCAGAGACATAACATTACCTACACCAGAAACCTTTAATCCTGATACATATATACCCTTTCAAGGGAAGCCAACGGGTTTATTACAGGATGGTGATGTGATTGATATTGGAAATAGAAGAATAACGATTTATCATACCCCTGGACATTCTCCAGGTCATATATCCGTATTGGATAATATACATGGATATTTGTTTACAGGTGATTTACTTTATGATGAAACGCCAGTATATGCCTTTTATCCCTCCACAAATCCAGTTGATTTAGTGAATTCATTAGAAAAAATATCGGAAATTCCTAATGTTACAAAAGTTTTTGGGTCACATAATACATTGGGTCTTGAACCGATAATTTTACAGGAAGTAAAGAATGCTATCGGTGAGTTGAGAGAAAGAGGGCTTGTAAAACACGGAACGGGAATTCACAAATTCCAAGGGTTCTCTGTACAGTTCTAAAAAAGAAGAGCAGACAGCGAGGCCACTGAAAAAGGTGTGCTTTACGAATCTGTAAAATATGGCTACATAAGTAAAGGCGAATTCTCACTCCATTTCGAGTAAGAATTCGCCTTTACTTATGTATATTCTCATGCTTTTTATTTTAATAGCGTCAGTATTCTTTTGAGATTTACTGCAAATATAACCATTGCCCCTTGCATGTGCATGCCAACAAGACCTGAGGAAGATGCCACATCATACCCGTGTCTGTGTTTTAGTTTACTATTTTTCGAGTTCTAAAAGACGCCTGTATAATTAATTTGAATTTAAAAAGCATTAGAGGAGCGTAGCGAAGGGGAAATTTGGAACTGTAGGAGCGATAGCGACCGCCTTTGTCTCCGGATTTCATCCGCTAACAGCGGCCGGAAGTCCGAATATTCCTCGTAGTTACAACTGACTCCTTAGATGTATAGGTCTCAAATTAGTAGGGACTTTTTCAGTGGCCTCCAGATAGCCTGCTCTTCTTTTTTGTTGTCCGGCATCATATGAATAGATGAAGTCCTTACCGCGGCCATAAGGAGGTTGAACATGAAAAGAAGACATAGATGGCATAGTCAAACCAGCAAACCTAGAAGTACTCGTAGATTATGGCTCGTAGGTTGCCTTGTTTTTCTAATTATAGTGTTGCAAGGGTTTGCCTATGTAGATAATAAAATGAAACCACCTATTATGCACTTGGCCAAGATAAGAGTTAAGCAAATTGCTACTGAGGCGATTAATAAAGCTATTACCGCTCAGGTAACACAAGGAACGAAGATAGAACAATTGGTGGACTGGAAGACGGATAACTTGGGTAAAGTGTCAGGGTTCATGCTGAATTATGCGGAGCATATGAAAATCACATCAGATACATTTCAGGTTGTACAATCCACGCTGAAGGATGTTCATCAGTTGGCAGAACACATCCCGTTAGGTCAGGCGCTAGGCAGTCCTGTGTTGGCTTCATTTGGTCCTAAGATTCCTGTCAGGATTGAGCCTCAAGGAGCTGCAAAGGTAGATCTGAATACAAGGCAAAGCGACGCAGGTATTAATATGATCCTTGTGGAGGTATATATTCATGTCAGTGTCGAAGTCGCGGTAGTCATACCCTTTGATATGGAATCTGAATTTGTGGAGACAGAAATTCCTATATCGTATTTGCTTGTTGTAGGAGATGTACCGATGTATTACTACAATTCTAAGGGAGAACCGGTGGCGGGGAGTGGAGCAAATGCCCCCAATATTTCACTCCCGCTTGGATCGACAGGCACCTCAACCAAGATAGAAGGTCAGGACGATACTGTGTCAAAGTTATTGGAGGGGGCAGAGTCCCATACCAAAACGAGTGGAACGCCATAAACGTACAGGTGATAACATGAAAAAAAGGTAACTCTAATATTTAAGAGTTACCCTTTTTCGTCTGAAGTGATTTCCGCTCAGCTCGCTCCCAATGAAGTAAGCTCGGATATGGATCAAATGACCATTCTGCAAATCCATTATCACGATAAATTCCATAATGTAGATGTGGAGGGAATTTCCCTTGCGTACCAGGCTTACCATAACCGGAACTACCCACCCAGCCAACGACTTGCCCAGGATTTACAACATCACCCGCTTTTATAGCCTTCTCAAAGCCACTTAAGTGAGCAAAATAATGATAATGGTTATGAATATCTCGTATGCCAATTCGCCAGCCACCGTATCTATTCCAACCTTTCATTTCTACAACTCCGTAGCAAGTGCTGCGTACAGGTACTCCGTAGCTTGCAAATAAGTCTGTACCTTCGTGGATTCGAAATCCACCCCAATTGCGGCCACTGCCCCAAGTACTGCGGTATGAATATTGGCTGTTCATAGGTAATGGGAAAGTATGCTTATTCAAATCAAGTGTATCGAACTTCTCATATAGCTTAGAGAATTGTTGAATACGTTGTACAGAGCGGCTATTATGATAATATTCCCATAAGGCTATGCTGAAGTCATCTTTGGATTGACCATACTTAAGCAAATAGTCTGCCATACTGTAGAGAACATCCATATCGTTATTAGCATCTGCCATACCATCACCTGTTCCATCACGTCCATAGCCATCAAAGAATGAAATAGACTCTGGATTTTTGTCTTGTTGATCTGGATTGAGCCATCCAGCCCATAAGGGTGCAGACATATATATACCAGTTAGTCGAGCAGGGTGTGCACGATCTTTGGGATGAACTTTCGTCATCGTATGCTCATATTGGTCGATAGCAGCAATTCTGTACCAGGGAATATTAGTGACCACACTAATCTTTTCATATAACAATTTACGTGATGCCAATGTATCCATCTGTTTCGTTTCAATGCTGGTTGTAGATCCGTTAATTTCAGCAGCACTCGTTGGATGGCAGCAATACATGGATAAGATAGCAGTTGTTATATAGATCATACATTTTGGAGCGTAAGTGCGAAGTGAAACCATCAGTCTACCTCCTTATTTGCTCTAATTCGAGTCCTAGACCGAACAGTGTGCTGATGTCATTAGATTAACTCTAAAGGTAGTGTTTTATTCAGTCGCTTTTGTTCAGAGCCTAAAGTAAGGTAATCCAATGGCTTTCATGATATAATATTTTACAAGTAAGAGCCTACCCTTTAGTGAAAGAAGGTATTACTATTGTCCAAAAGTACTACGAAGGAACCTAAGCCGGACTGGATTCGCATTAAAATGACAACCGGAGAAAACTATCAGGAAATTAAAAGTATGATGCGTTCTAAGACGTTACATACCGTGTGTGAAGAAGCTCGCTGTCCAAATATATATGAATGTTGGGCTAATCGTACAGCAACCTTTATGATTCTAGGAGATATTTGTACACGTGCATGTCGCTTTTGTGCTGTTAATACAGGAATGCCTACAGAACTTGATTTGGGAGAGCCTGAACGTGTTGCAGAGGCTGCTGTGAGCATGAACCTACAGCACTGTGTTATCACGAGTGTAGCTAGAGATGATTTACAGGATGGTGGAGCATCCATTTTTGCTGCTACGATCCACGCCGTACGTCGTCAACTTCCCCTCTGTAGTGTAGAAGTGCTAATTCCAGATTTTATGGGAAACCCTGAAGCTTTGAAAGTTGTTATGGATGCTAAACCTGATATTCTGAATCATAATATTGAAACAGTAGAACGTTTATCAGATCGTGTCCGTGCAAAGGCTAAATATAGTCGTTCTATGGAGTTGCTACAACGCTCTAAAGAATTGCAACCTACGATACCTACCAAGTCGAGTATTATGCTTGGGGTTGGGGAAGAATGGGATGAAATTTTGCAATCTATGGACGATTTACGAGCGGTTGGCTGTAATATTCTAACGTTAGGTCAATATTTGCAACCTTCGCCTAAGCATTTGGATGTAGTAAAGTATATACCGCCTGCGGATTTCGCATTATTGAAGGAAGAAGGCTTGAAGCGTGGTTTTAGTCATGTTGAATCCGCCCCACTTGTGCGAAGCTCATACCATGCACATAAGCAGGTGCAATCAGCTGCTCAGCATGTATGATAACGATATATGATCATTTTTAATGAGGAAAGGCAGGGGATGTTGCTTGATACTTGTAGGTGGCAAAAATTATGAAATTCTGAGAGATCACAAAAGTGGCTGGAACCCTGAGGCCTTCCGTGATCGCTACAGTGACGTGTTGGAAAGATATGATTATATTATTGGTGATTGGGGATATAATCAGTTACGTTTGAAGGGATTCTACCGGGATAACCATCCGAAGGCGAACAAGGAAACCGCTATATCGAGTATGGTGGACTATCTTAACGAGTATTGTAACTTTGGCTGTGCTTTTTTTGTTATACAAAAGAGCAGAGAGCCCGTTTCCAAAGATAAAGAAATAAGTATTCTGAAAGATGTATTACAAAAAGAGGTAAGTATTCCGAAAGAAGAATTACAAGAAGAAATAAATATCTCTAAAGAAGAAGAAACAAGCAGCCCCTGACCAGGGGCTGCTTTCTTGTTATGCCTGTGCTCTTCTTATTATCCTAGGAAAGAGGATCTTACGCGATTCCAGAAAGGATAGGGGCGATAACGAGCAAAGCTAATTTTCTGTTTCGATACCTGACAGCGAACTGAAATCAAATCATCAATAGGTATATTATTATGATCGACTGTGAGTAGTAGACGCTGGTCTTTTCGTGAGAATATGTCACAGTAATGGTGTTTCGGAAGAAGCAATGGCGAGCCCATGGTACGGAAGACTCGATTGTTAATCGATGCTATCTCCGCTATTTGTAGTGCTTCAATAGAGGGGTGTACCATTGCGCCTCCGAGACTTTTGTTATAAGCCGTACTACCTGAAGGAGTAGATACGCAAATACCATCACCTCTGAACATTTCAAAAGGTTGATTATTAATGTCGATCTGCGCTACAAGGGTACCATCTACACCTTTAAGTGTGAATTCATTCAAGGCAATGTAGGAGGTTGTTCCCGATTTTTTCTGAACTTCTAGTTCAAGAAGCGGGTACTTCACAATCCGCGGGTTGGCATGCTCTGAAGTGACACTTCGACTCATTAACTCAATAAGCTCTGGAAGTTCATCTGCTTTCCAATCCGAATAGAATCCTAAATGGCCGGTATGTACCCCCACAAAAGCAATATCAGAAATGTGGTTAATAAACGTATGAAAAGCATGGAGCATGGTACCATCTCCACCTATAGAAATAACGATTTCGGGTGATTCTGCATCCAATGTAAAATGGTGTTGTGCCGCTAGTTTGTGGAATTGTTCTGCTAAGTCAACAGATAACTGATCCCCGCGATCCAATACATAGTATCTCAAGGGTGATAAGCTCCTTTGTCATGATATACAACGATCATAATCAATATCGGAGGAGAACACAATGTTTCATTTGTTAATGAAACGACGGAGCTGCCACCAAATTTCTATTAGCATACTATATAGGAGGGATAGTATTACCATCAATATTAGAATAATTACAAGGAGAAAGAGAATAGCTGTAAACCCACCTGGTGTTGAAATGAGGTTCGGCAGAGTCTGTGAACCGAAGGTGTGAAAAGTACTCATAACATCTGCAGCAGGCATAAATACATCCCACAGCAGCAATACAAGTATGGTTGCAATGACACCGTGGATGAAGCGGGCGATCATGAAGGGGAGATAACGTAAATTAGTAGAATGTAGGATACTTGCAATTTGTGCATGGACGGATAGCCCCCCCCAAGAAAGAGCAAATGCAGCAGCAGCGACCTTATATTGAAGGGGAGCGGAAGAAGTTTCACCTGCTGAACGGGCACCCAGAGTTACCTCAAATAGTCCTCCAACTAAGGATTCAGATAAGCTTTCTGGTAATCCCGCAATTCTTAACCCTTGTTCTATCATCCAGTGGAGACCTGACATAATCCTTGCTTGCGTCATTAACTCTAGAAATACCGAAAAGAATACAACAAGTCCACCCACAACAATAATAAGCTGAAATGAAGATTGTACAGCCTGAAATAGAAGTTCTCCCAGTGTTCTTCCATCTTTCATCCGAGCATTGTGCATAGATCGAAATGCATATTTAAGGCGTTTTAGGCTAAACATAGGAAAAGGTGGCTTCAGTGTATGTACTTGAGTCTCTAATCTCGATCCGTGAAAACGCATTAAGAATCCTATTAGCAGCCCGCCTCCATAATGGGCGATTGCAAGTATAGGTACGATAGATGAATCGTGAAAAAAGCCTATAGATACGGCGCCAATTAGGAATATGGGATCAGAGGAAGTTGTGAAGGCAACTAATCGTTCCCCGGCATCCCGACTGATCATCTTTTGTTCCCACAACTTCGCTGTCAATCTAGCTCCAATAGGATATCCAGAGACGTAACCCATGGCCACAACAAAACCGCCGCTTCCGGGTATACGAAATAGTGGCTTCATGAAAGGATCCAATAGTGTACCAATTAAATGAACGATGCCAAACCCAAGCAGTACTTCAGATATAATAAAGAATGGAAAAAGAGAAGGAAATAACACGTCCCACCAGATGGTCAACCCACGTAGGGCTGCCGCAAAGTATGCTCCAGGATAACTGAGCATTAATATACACAATCCCATTAAAAAGATGATCAGAATCATCATGTTGAGAGATTTTATAGTCATGGATATACCCTCCCAACTCACTCCTGAATCACATAAATGTCTCTCTTACTTAGTTTTATGACAAACATAGGACAAACATTACAAAAAAATAGGTAAGCGCTTTCATTAATAGCTGTTTTTTTGTGTTATTTATGCTAAAATAAATAAACTAAAGCTTATCTTTTATTAAATTTAAGATATGGATGGAGTGATGAGAACAATGAGTGTTATCGTCGGTATTCTCGTCTGTGCTTTTGTGTATGTTATTCGTGCCTCACTGATTCGTTCAGGCGAAGAGGACTGGAGCAGCTATTAAATATGTGAAGGGCGCTAAAGCATTCATTGGTTAGCGTCTTTTTTTTAGTGTTGCCAAGTTAGAGGTGATACATATTCATCGGTAAACGGTGACTGTCCTCATGGGATGTCGTTTATCTTTGTGTTTTTTGATATAATTAAATGACTTAATCATTAACGACTTGAAAGTTGGCGATCTCATTGAATCCGAGCTTAAGTATTTACGAGAACCTTGGTGGAGAACAGACTCTACATAAACTTGTAGAATCATTCTATCCAAGGGTACAGAGTCATCCTTTAATAGGTCCACTTTTCCCGCAGGATATATCAGATGTTATGGAAAAGCAGTATATGTTTTTAAGTCAGTTTTTCGGGGGACCCTCCCTATATTCAGATGAGTTCGGTCATCCCATGATGAGAGCACGTCACCTCCCCTTTCCAATTACGGAGCAGCATGCAAAAGCATGGCTACATTGTATGGATGAAGCCCTTATAGATATTGGAGTCGAAGAGGAGCTACACCATTTTGTAATCAAAAGACTCTCAGGTCCTGCCCATCACTTTGTTAACACCGAGAGCTAGGTAATAAATTCGACAGACGGAGAGGATGTTAGGATATTGACTAAGTTAGAACCCCTTTATACCACGCAAATTACATGCGGCGTTTGTGAGCATGCATTTATGACTTCTCGAGTTCGGCCTAGTTTCAAAAAATCCATTCGGACAGATTCGGATTTTTGCGCCTATTACAAAGATGAAAATCCTGATTTCTATGTTGTGCGAGTGTGTCCCAAATGTGGGTTTGCATCCACTGAAAACTCAATGAATAGGTTGAACGATGCTCAGAAGAAAATTTTCAAGGAAAAAATGGGTAGTCGCTGGATTGAACGTGATTTCGGTGGGAAACGTGAATGGGATATTGCATTAGAATCTTATAAGTTGGCGCTACTATGTGCACAGACCATTGGGGATTCTGAACGTATTGTATCAAGCAATCTCCAGCATATCTCTTGGTTGTATCGTTATAAGGGGGATCATGAACAAGAACAACGCTTCTTACAGTATTGTTTGGACTCTTATATTCAGGTATATGAACAAGAAGGTACAGGAGCTAACAATGCACGTTTGTTATATTTGATTGGAGAACTTAATAGGAGAGTTGGTAATTTCCATGAAGCTGTGAAATGGTTCTCTCGTGTCATTAACGATAAGAAAATTACAGATGCGGCGATGATTAGGGCCTCGAGGGAACAATGGACCGTTCTACGTGAGCAGATGATTGCAAAAGAAATCCAACTCCCAGATCAAATGAACTCATCTATTTAAATCAAATACATATATACGAAAGAAGCTGTAGTTAGGGTGACTACAGACTTCTTTCGTATTTTTTAAAATTATGGCGTGCCTCTATCGTATAGGTCTGTCACATAATAGGTAGTCTGTATCTGTGTCAATGACTTTAATGTTGTTATTGCAACACGGAAAGACAAGTATTTTCTTCTTGCCCTCATGAATGGTTTGGAGTTCTGAAGGTTTCATGGGTAAAAGGACGTTATGTTTATTGCAAAAGGGGCAATACTGTACGTATATATCACCCAAAATAATATCATAAGGCCATGTGTTACGAAATGGAATCATGATGGATTTTGCTCAGGATCAGGTTTTGAAGCTTCTTCCTTACTAAGCTCTGCGATTTTTTGAAGTAAAATATGCGGTGGCATATGCATGAGGTGTTCGATGGGTACACCTAGTTTCTTAGATAGGGTGATAGCTGTCTCTGCTGAGATTTGTAAAGGTTTCATGACGAGTGTCCTCCTTATCATTATTTTTAGTATAATCGTATAGTATATATAGATTGAACTAAAGCGTACATTCTTAAACCACACTATAGAAAAGTCGAGAGATGATGGGTCATCTTTAGTTCATTCTATAATAGTTATACACTTTTCATTGAAAGTATTTCAAATGAAAAGCCCATTGCGGCTCAGAAATATCATTATAACAGAAAATGAAATGGGGTTTACAGAATGAAATCAAATTTAGCCTTAACATGGGATTTAGAATCTATATTTCCAGGGGGATCATCTTCCGCAGAATTCGAGTCTTTTCTTAAAACTGTTGAACAGGATATTGAGGAAATTAAGAATGTCATGCATAGCGCGAAGGCACCTACTAATATAGAGGAAACGATTGCTTTTGACGAATTTATAACTTCACTATCGAGTTGTTTAGAACGTTTGTCTGAAGCAGGTTCCTTCGTTTCCTGCCTTGCAGCTCAGAATCAACATGACAAGAAGGCTATTCAGCTCTCTGGTAAAGTAACTACACTACAGGCGCAACTACAAAGTGTCAGTGGAGAGTTTGATAATTTACTGCGTAGCACAGATGATCATACATGGGAACAATGGATAGCCCGGGAAGAAGTACGAGGTATTTCTTTTATTATGAATGAGAGTCGTGAACTTGCTCGTGAGAAATTGAGTCCTGAGTTGGAGAGCTTGGCATTGGATTTAGCTGTCGACGGATATCATGGTTGGAGCGAGTTCTATGATACGATTGTAAGTCGTGTACAAATCCCCTTCGAAGAGGAGGGGGAAGTTGTCATGCTATCTGCCGGACAGGCTGCGAATAAGCTTCATGTTGCAGATGCAGAAGCAAGGCAAGACATGTTCACTAAATGGGAACAGACTTGGACAGAAGCTGAGGATTACTGCGCAGATACATTGAACCACTTAGCTGGATTTCGATTGAAGCTGTATGGTCGTAGAGGCTGGAATCAATTGTTAAAAGAGCCACTAGCGATTAATCGGATGTCGGAACAAACATTAAATGCGATGTGGAATGTCATTATCGAGAGCAAACCAATTTTTGTCGAATATCTAGAACGTAAGGCTAAGCTTCTAGGTGTAGACAAACTAAGCTGGGTTGATGTTGAGGCTCCTATAGGTGCTGTGGCGAGTAAAGTAACTTACCAAGAAGCTGCTGAGAATATCGTGAAACAATTTGGGAAATTTAGTCCGAAGTTAGCTGAATTCTCAGAAATGGCATTTGATAAGCAGTGGATTGAGGTAGAAGATCGTCCGGGTAAACGTCCCGGTGGGTTCTGTACCTCACTCACTCAAAGTAAAGAAACTCGTATCTTTATGACATTTAGTGGCACAGCCTCTAACGTTTCAACTTTAGCACATGAACTGGGTCATGGATATCATCAACATCTGATGACAGATCTCCCTGTATTGAATCAGAACTATGCGATGAATGTGGCAGAGACGGCTTCAACTTTTGCTGAAATGATCGTAGCAGATGCGCTCGTGAAAGATGCTAAGAATGAGCAAGAGAAACTTGGACTATTAGAGGAAAAAATTCAAAATAGTATTGCTTTCTTCATGAATATACACGCTAGATTTTTGTTCGAGACACGTTTTTATGACAAACGTAAAGAGGGACTTGTTAGTGCTCAAGAACTTAGCGAAATCATGGAAGAGGCCCAAAAAGAAGCTTATTGCGGTGCTCTTTCTTCTTATCATCCTCATTTTTGGGCATCCAAATTGCATTTTTATATCACAGGGGTACCTTTCTATAACTTCCCATATACATTCGGATATATGTTCAGCACGGGGCTCTATGTTCGTGCTCAGCAAGAAGGAGCTTCATTTGCCGATAAATACGATGCGTTATTGAAAGATACGGGTGTGATGACGGTAGAGGAATTAGCGTTGAAACACTTGGATGCAGATCTAACAGGATCTGAGTTTTGGCAGAGTGCGATGGATCTATGTATCGCTGATGTTAAAGAGTTCCTGAAAATGACGGAAGCGTAGTATTCATTTTTGATAAAAGACCTTCAAAGCTTGCTTGAAGGTCTTTTTTTATGATTAATGAGTCTAAATATTCTGTCGAACGTGTAAAAAAACGAATGCTGTCCTATTTTATGGGAAGGTGAAGTCGTATTCCCGTGATTATGACTTAATATGTCGAATACAGAGGTTATTTAGCTAAAAATAACATGAAAAATAACTATTAATGTGCAAATTTTAGGAATATATACCCAATTATGTTTGAATATGTTGATGCTTCAATATACAAGGATTATAATGAGTCATAAGCCCTATGAAGGGCGGTAAAAGAGGAAGAAGGGACAATATGATCAAAATAGATCAACTCTCATTGGCGAGACAGCTTGACATGATATTTAAGGAATTGCAAGAAGAATTATCAGGATTATCATCAGGAACTTTATTTGTACAAATTCGAAATAATGCCGTTGGTAAATTTGGCATTCGTCACAATCCAATCGCAGGTCGCAATGGTGAATTATCTTCCTTTGAAGGTGGTCTTAGTGCAGAACATCAAGCCTCATTTCGGCTTATGGCTTTAGAAAGTCTTAAATATAAACATCATTGGACCCATGGTGAGATTTTTTACGAGTTTATGGTACGACAGGGTACGATAATGATTGATGCAATACTTGAATCGAACTACAACATGGCTAACTTAATGATTCGTTATCCACGTAATACATATCAAGAGAACACATCGGAATTATATTAATTTCATTCTATTTTTATATTTTATATGCGATTTATTATTTGGAAGAAAAAGACGACCTTTAGAGACAAAGGTCGTCTTTTAATACATGTTTATGGGAAAACGCAATTATTGGTTAGATTGACCCGATAATTGTTGTTCTGCTAATTGCACTAAGCGTTTAGTAATATAGCCTCCCAAAGAACCAGTTTCACGGGAAGTGTAATTTCCATAGTAACCATCTTGAGGAATTGTCACACCAAGTTCTTGAGCTGCTTCTATTTTAAGTTGTTGTAAAGCAGCAGTTGCTTGAGGAACGACCAAGTTGTTAGAACGACCACTACGTCCTTGATTTTGTTGACCTGCTTGACCCATGTTTGTCACCTCCTCTGTACTTTATGAAGTTATTATGGTTATAAACATTTGAAAACATACGGCAAAAGAGATTAAAAAAAGTTGGTAATTATTAGTTTTAATTCTAAAGTGAAAAAGCAGTTTGACATTAAGGAGTCTTCGTTTTATCATTGCTGTAGA
The DNA here is from genome assembly GCF_050433705.1 of Paenibacillus sp. DS2015. Taxonomy (NCBI): domain Bacteria; kingdom Bacillati; phylum Bacillota; class Bacilli; order Caryophanales; family Paenibacillaceae; genus Paenibacillus; species Paenibacillus sp. DS2015. The sequence goes on from NZ_JBNPWS010000003.1 coordinate 61,466, forward strand.
AGGTTAATATGATTATGGCAAATGCGATGACAGGGATAAGTAAGCAGTGGAGAATTCTCAATACAGAAAGCCGATGGATGATGCGAATCGGTGGAGTCTCAATGCCCAATGGACCCATGAGTGCTATGTTGAACAGGAGTTGTACCTCATTCCTTAATAGGCAAGCCGGTTATTCTCCGTTACAGGATATCAAGGTTACAGGTGGAGTCTGTGAAGATTCTATGTATTCACTGTAATAAATTAGGGTGGCACCACGTCTCGCGTCCCTTTGTGACGATGGGGCTTTTTTTGTTTTCTAAAATTAGGAGGGATTGTATTGAAAACTGTACTATCTGGTATACAGCCGAGTGGTCAACTTACACTGGGTAACTACATTGGCGCGATGAAGAATTTTGTGAAGTTACAACATGATTATCAATGTAATTTCATGGTAGTGGATTTGCATGCTATCACTGTTCCACAAGAACCAGAGGCACTACGTGAACAATCAGAATCAGTAGCTGCATTATTCATTGCTGCGGGGATAGATCCAAATAAATCGAACGTTTATCTACAATCACATGTTCCTCCACATGCTGAACTAGGATGGTTGTTGACAACATTAACATCGATGGGCGAGTTAGAACGGATGACTCAATTTAAAGATAAAGCAGAAGGTAAAGATTCCGTAGGTGCTGGATTATTCGTGTACCCTTCGCTTATGGCCGCAGATATTCTTGTTTATAATGCAGATCTAGTTCCTGTAGGAGACGATCAGAAACAGCATTTAGAATTGACAAGAGACTTAGCTAGTCGGTTCAATCATCGTTATGGTGAGTATTTTACTATTCCAGAAGCTTACTACCCCGAAGTGGGAGCGAGAATCATGTCACTTGATGATGCTAGCAAAAAAATGAGTAAAAGTAATCCAAATCCGGGAAGTCATATTACTCTTCTAGATCCACCGGATGTTATTCGTAAAAAAGTTAGTCGTGCTACAACAGACTCAGGTTCAGAAGTGAGATATGATCCTAAGACGAAACCTGAGATTAGTAATCTCATGAGTATATACTCACAGTGTGCTGGCGTACCCATAAAGGATGTTCAGGCTAAGTTTGAGGGTGTTATGTATGGTGGGTTTAAGAAGGCAGTGGCAGAATCTATAATCGGGGTCCTAGAGCCTTTACAGAAGTCTTATGAAGAGATACGACAATCGGGTCAAATTCACGATATTTTAGCGCAAGGGGCTGAACGCGCGCTGGAAGTAGCCACGCGGACAGTGGATGATGTGAAGGAAAGAATGGGCTTTTTACCTAGGAAATGTTAATTCAAGCTTTAAGTGTAGATTTCCTGTGTTTAGCTTTAAACATAAATCCCCAGCCAATATTAAAGACACCTAGAACGGCCAGCAGTAAGGCCAACCAGATGTAATGACTGATAGCAATTGCAGAAGCAGCTAGAATAAGTATAGAAGAAACTGCGAACCAAAGGGATAAAGCTTTACTCATGTCAAAAACCTCCATATAGAAATTAGAAATCTACCGAATAACCTTATGAATTGTAGCCATACTAAGCTTGCAAGCTTGCACTTCATTAACAGACTTGAGAAGTGAAAGGAGATTTTTATTATGGCGCAAGGACAATCTAGTTCTAACAATTTGGTGGTACCTCAGGCAAGAGCAGCACTCCAACAATTGAAGATGGAAGCAGCTCAGGAACTGGGTGTAACGATTCCTCAAGATGGTTATTATGGTAACTATACTTCTCGTGAGACAGGTTCTTTGGGAGGATACATGACTAAACGGCTAGTACAGCTTGCAGAACAGTCTCTCTCAGGTTCCAACCTGAATCAGTAATTCAATTCTTGATGAATAGAGAAGCCCCGAGCACATGCTCTGGGCTTTTTCTTATATTAGACGCATTTTACTTGTTAATGTCAAGAAGAATAGTCAGTGAATAGCCGTTCATTCATTTTATCTTGGCTAAGCCAGCCGATATAGGAGCCTGTAGTTTTGAACTGTTTATCCATTACGACTACAGCCACAAAAGGATATTGAGTCCGGTGACGATAACGAACATCTGCCCAACGTACGATGTACCCAGTCGATGTAACTTCTACATCAGCTACAGCAAATGAAGAGAAGTAGAGGAACGATTTTACATCTGAATGGTTTTTGGAATATTCAACCGCTGGATGCTTGGAAGATATCGTATAATCCTTCCACTCGAGTTGATGATAATTAAAGGTCCCCATATTATAGCTACCATCAATGTGCGATTTGACGACATGCCAATGGTGAAGTGAGATGGTTGGAATGAGGTAGTAGATGTCTCCTTGTTTATTCTCAGTATCAAGACGGGCTACTTCGTTTGTTTTTGAGAAATGGACGAGAGATCTCCAAATGTAGTAAACGGCAGTTATACTGTAAAGAATAGAGAATAGTGGAGCCGGAGGTAACATGCCAAGCACCCATAACAAGATAGCCGTTAGGTGTGTACCAAAGATGAAGGGATCAAAAATATGAATGATATTCCACGAGATCCATTTTTCTGTAAATGGGCGCATGGCTTGAGTACCATAGGTATTAAATAGATCACTAAATACATGAACACATACGGCTATGCCAGTCCAAAGCGCTAAGTGACCTATAGAGACATCACGAAAAAAAAGCGAAAGTACGCCTGTGATAAGTAAGGTCCATATGAGTAAAAAAGGGAGCGAGTGCGTAATCCCCCTGTGGTTACGTATATACACAGCGTTATTCTTTAAGCGTAATACGCTATCTGAGTCTGGAGCCTGTGAACCTAATACGGTGGCGATTGTAACAGCTATGGCGAGTGAAGGACTTGCCGCCACGGCAGGATCGATATGGGCTAGGCCTGCAAGCGAGATTCCCATGACTAAATGTGTGCCAGTATCCATTGCGATCTCTCCTTTAATTTTAGTCTTACTATAGTAATTACCCAATTTTGAATCATTTTATTGGTATGTCAAGTGAACAAATATCATCAAATTGTCGGAATAATGAAATTAATTAAGGTCGATTGTCGAATACTTTTTACTTTTAATATGATAAACTTTATAGCGGAGGCAATTTTTCCTCTACTATACATTCAAAAGGAGGAACTTTAGGCGTGGATAAACACATAAGTTATCAAGCTTCTTCGGATTCCGCAGCGATTTTAACAAGTAAGAAACCACCTAGCGAATCAGGAACCTGGAGAGATTTCATTAATATAACAAAGCCTGGAATTATTCGCTCAAGTTTTATGTCTGCTTTTGCTGGCTATTGGGTAGCTTCACAATGGGAGTTTCAATTTGGCAAAATGATTCTGACTCTTTTGGGAATAGTTCTTATTCTGGCATCTTCATGCGTCTTTAACAATTATTTTGACCGTGAACTGGATTTGAAGATGGAGCGAACTAGAAAACGTGCCCTACCTACAGGTAAGTTGAAACCAACGGTAGTATTATGGTACGCCATAATATTAGGAGTTCTAGGTCTGGCGATATTATTCACTTTCTCTGGTGTGCTTGCGGGCGTGTTCGGGATCGTTGGTATGTTGGCCTACGTCGTAGTATACACGCTCTGGTTGAAGCGTACATCTACTTGGAGTACATCGGTTGGTGGAATCTCAGGTGCGGTCCCGCCGCTCATTGGTTATGTCGCAGTCACAGGTAAGGTAGATATGGGAGCCGTATTGTTATTTGCGTTGTTGTTTATATGGCAGCCGCCTCACTTCTGGGCACTCGGAATTCGGCGAGTTGAAGAGTACCGGGCAGCGGGATATCCGCTTTTACCTGTTGTGAAGGGAATTCCTCGGACTAAAATTCAAATGATTCCTTACATTATAGCTTTAATACCTGTACCTATCTTAATGTACACTTATGGATACGCAGGTATCTTTTACATGATTATATCATTAGCGTTATCTCTCATATGGTTGTATCTTTCATTTACAGGATTCAAAGCGAAAGATACCGATGCATGGGCTAAGACCATGTTCTTCTTCTCCATCAACTATTTGACAGTAAGTCTGATTGTCTTGATTCTTAATACATCACATTAAAACGCTTAGACGGGGCATTTGCTGAGGGGAGTTTCTAATTCAAATGATAAAACGTTACAAATGGACTTGGGTTCTGTTATCAATCTTGGTCATAATGGCTGGATATTTACTAGTTCAGTCTTTAGACTTGGGTAAAGAGAAATTACCCATTATTGCAGAAGTACAGGATTTCTCTTTAGAAAATATTGATGGAAGCACGGTTACACTCGATGATACTAAGGGCAAAGTAAGATTAGTTTACTTTTTCTTCACTAGCTGCCCCGATGTATGCCCTGTCACGACATTCATGCTCTCTCAACTACAGGATAAGCTGATTGAGGATGGTTCATTTGGTAAAGAAGTTGAATTCGTCTCCATTTCATTTGATCCTGAAGTAGATACAGTGGAAGAAATGAAAAAGTTCGGTGATAAGTTTAATGTAGATTATAACGGGTGGTATTTCCTTAGAGGAGATAAGCAACAAACATGGGATTTAGCCGAGAAGTCATTTAAGATTGCTATTTTTGGAAATAATAAAGATAACTATTCCCATGCTAATCTAATTGCCTTAGTCGATCGAGATAACCAAGTTCGCAAACTGTATAATGCTAATGACACAGAAAATGTAACCGTGGATGTACTGGCGAAGGATATTAAGGATCTTGCAAAGTAAACAGTCATTATCATAAGTAATGATCAATAAACAACCTCTTACAGGTACGGGTAAGAGGTTGTTTATTATTTTATTGAGTGCCATAAATAATAAATTCCTGCAGTCCAGCTTTTTCTAATTGAGCTATTAAGTATTCTTCGGGAGTTCCCTCTACTCCAGCGTATCCCCGGCTTGTGTAGATTTGCGTAGCATTGGGAAAAGCATCTCTGAGTATGCCCCTTATTTTTTTGCCGGAACTATCATTATCCATAAATAAATATACTTCATGATCGTTGATTTGTTCTAGTAAGGCTTCAAGTTTGTCTGAATTCAGAGTTCCAAAGGTACACACAATGTTTATCTCAGGTTGGAGTAAAGGGCGGAGTTTACTACGGTCGTTCTTTCCTTCGACTATAATATAGATACACATGACGTTTACCTCTCTGACTACGAGGAGTGATTTCCTCCAAATTCCCCGGAAAATGTAGATATGTAACATCCGAGTACTTCTAGTGTAGCTCTTTTTACGTTAAGCATGCAAAAACATCGGTCCGCCCTTTGGGGCGGGACCGCGTTATTAGTGAAGATATGGATGCTTTAGAAGCAGAACGTACGTAGAATAATAACCAGTAAGATGAAAAGTACCAAAATCATACCTGTGGAGGCTCCTAGTACTGACGGACATACAGGTGGAGCTACAGCTACAGGAGCAGTCTGCGTTACCGGTGGACAGCATGCTTGGTGAAATTGACTCATTATGTTTCACCCCACTTTCTTCTGTGGTTGTTTGCCACACTGTATCCTATGTGGGGTAGGGCTAAATGATTGTGTAACAGCCTATACAGAGAATAATGGGTTAGATCCTAGATTAAGTCAGGCTTGCTATGTAAGACGGATGGATAAGGAAGGGTGTTAGATTTACGATAGGCAGGGAGCAGCATCAATCCCAGCATTAACAGTAAGAATCCGATAAAGTAAGGAGAAATATCGTCTCTAAATTGTCCAGCAGCTACGGGTCCGATAAAGGAGCCAAGGGACATGGCAATCGATTGTAACGAGAAAACTCTGCCTAATCTAAATCCTCCACTTAGTTTAATAAATAGAGAGGCCATAGCTGGGAATATAATTCCTTTGGCGGAACCTAGAATAAACAAAGTAACCATTAATGGAATACGATGAACAGCAGCTAGGCAAAAGAAACAAAGGGCCATAAGTAGAACGCCTGCAACGACTCGTTTAAAAGGCGAATATCGGTTCAGGAAGAGTAAGCATAAAGTAAAGAGAGCCCCAATGCTAATGACTGAAAAGAGAATTCCCGTCGACATCATCCCAGATATACCCGTATTCCGAAGCGGAAGCTCAAAGAATAGGATACCTTGAGCACAGGAAATAACGAAGGGTAGTACAAAGTAACGCCAAGGAATGACGGGGACTGGAGTGGTGTTGTTCTCACCGGTTTGTGACAATTTTCGAGAAGGGATCGGCAGAGATTGGGCAGAAGGGACAAAGAATATAGCCATGATTCCAGTGCCGATGAGTAACCAACCGAGGCTCTGAAAGGTAGTTGAGAATCCGACATTAGCTACAATAAACGCTCCAGCGGCAGGTGAGATTACAGATGCAAGGGTATGGATTACACCGTGTCCGGACATGTACTTTCCTTGTTGTACCGAATCTTGTGATAAGGATGCAAGTAGAGCCAGACAGGCTGGGGACAAAAAGGCAAGTACAAAACCACTGAGTGAGCGGAGCACAATGAGTTGCCAAGGGAACTCTACATGGGCTTGAAGAAGCAGGATAGCACCTGCGGATACGAGACTAAAGATGATGTAGCGACGGCTTCCATGTCGATCTATAACCGAACCTGCGATTAGATTGCCTGGAATATGAGTCAATGCATAGATGCCCATCATCCAGCCGATGAATACAGGAGCTGCTCCAAGGGATACAGCGAATGGAGTAAGTATTGGATATTGGGCATGGAGATCAAAAAAGGCTAGGAACAAAAAAAAGTAAAGCCATAGTGCAGTTTTCATGGAGATACTCCTTTCAGCAAAAGAAGCTGGGTATTATTCAATCTATCTACTTGTACGTTAGAACAGGACAACTTATACCTATTTTTGTTCAGATAGGGTTAGGCTGACAGGATAACTGTCAATCATGTATAATTAGCGAGTATGATTCTGCAAAGAAATGAGGATCATGGGCATGGGTAAGCAAAGTGGATGGGGGTGTTATGTTAATGGATGTACAGATATGGACTGATTTCCTGAAGCAAAACTGGTTGGTCATCATCATCGCCCTAGTTATATTGTTTGTCGTTCTCAATCTTGTGAAAACGATGGTCAAATGGGCACTTGTTATTATTGTTGTGGCTGCACTTCTTGTGTACAGCGGTATTTCTCTTGATCAGATTAGTACTAGTGTAACTACGATGAAGGATGCGACTGTCGACACCGTGAAGAAGGAAGCTATGAATGCGATGTTAAAGGAAGCCCAGGATGCCACATATACAACGAGTAGTGACGGCATGTTCACTGTGACGACCCCGAATTTACTTTTAGAGGGTCAAGTGGGTAAAGAGCAGGTACAAGTTACGTTTAAAGGTGTTAATCTGGGGGAATGGCAAGTAACAGATACGATCAAGACTTTTATCACAGAAGCGAAAAAGAGCAATACAGTGGGTAAATAGAAATGATAGAAATGTTCTCCATCCCTACAATCATTCATAGGGGGTCGTCTTAATGCTGTACTCTTGGGTGGAAAGTATTCAAGAGTTTAACTTGGTAACGATACTATTATTTCTCATTATCTTAGTTTCGTTATTTCAAGGTTGGCGTAGAGGAGCTTCTAATTCTGCAGGAAGATTTCTATCGCTATTTCGGGATGGGTTGCTTACTTTAATCGCGCTTGCCTTATCCATTCCTTGCACGTTGTGGTTATCTTCACAGGTTCAAGAGTGGTTAGCAGACTATGGTAGTAGGTTGCCCAATCGAGATCTTAAGGGCTGGGAACAGCTGTATTATACATTTGTAACTTCAATGGCTGATTTTCCACTTATGAGATTCGGCGTGTTGTTTATCATTGGATATAGTGTTATTCGGTTTTTACTGCATATACTACTGGGCTTACTGTTTGGGAAACGTTTCGCCATATTTGCTACAGGTAGAGGTAAGCCCGCTAACGTAGTGAGTCGTATTGTAGGTGCTGGGATTGGTACTTTGATCGGCGCAGCACGTTGCATTGTTGTTGTAACTATTCTTTTTATTTACGTTACATTGTATCCTTCAAGTAGTTTTAGTCAATATGTAGAGGCATCTTCCATATATAAGGATAGCGCAAAGTCTATTCTTGAACCGTTATCTGGTAATATAATCAAAGATAAGCTTCCTGTGTTCACTAAAGCTGTAGAGAAGGAACTTGGAGGAATACTACAGCGTAAATACGACATGATTGATCACAATATTCCTGCTGACGTTGAGCAAGCGGCTGCAGAAATTGTGAAACAGGGAGAATCTGAAGAAGATAAAGCTCGTCTCCTCTATGATTGGGTGGGCAGTAGAATAGAATACGATTACGATAAAGTCGATGATTATGAACAAAAGGGAATTTGGCATGAGCAAACACCTCGGAATACATTCGATACTAGGCGTGGCGTCTGTATTGATTACGCTAGACTATATGCTGTCATGGCCAGATCACAAGGGCTAGAGGTTAAAGTAGTTACTGGCTTAGGTTATAATGGGCAAGGTGGTTATGGACCTCATGCCTGGAATGAAGTATATTTAAGTAGTGAGAATAAGTGGATCCCGTTAGATTCCACGTGGGCCCAAAGTGGGCAGTGGTTTAACTCTCCGAAGTTTGCTGAGACGCATATTAAGGAGCAGGTACTATAGCACTTTTTTTGAATATAAAGATCGATGAACGAGAATTACCCTTCTTGAAGTACAAGACGGATTTCCTTTGAGGAAATTCGTCTTTTTTTGTTTGTTGAGAGATGTGACAGGTTGAGAGGTGTGATAGATAGTTCAATGAAATTAACTATAAAGGGATATTATACCATTATAGTTCTGAGGTATGATAAAATGACTGTGAAATCATCTTTTTACAGATATTAGTAGTTTGTGTGAGGGTATAGTTTAGTACTTTTATCTTATTGAGGAGGTGGTAGAAGGAATATTTTTAAATCTAAAATCCCAATATAGGAGCGTGATGAAAGTGAAAGTATTTATCAAATTATTAATGGTAGGGAGCATCGCTTTTTCTGGAATGACAGGCTTTATAACGAATGTCTCAGTGGCGGCTTCGGTTAGCAGTTTCAATGATATCAAAGCTGGGTTTTGGGCGGAAAGTACCATTAGAGCGGCTGTAGAGAAGGGTTATGTCGATGGTTATCCTGGAGGGTTATTTAAACCTAATCAAGAAGTGACAAGAGCTGAATTTGTGAAAATGTCGGTGACAGCTTTGGGGATTTCCGTAGAAAAGGGAACAGGGAAATGGTATGAGGATTATGTGAAAGTGGCTCAGGAGAGAAAATTATATCTAGCTAGCGATTTTAATAACCAGGAATCAGAGTGGAATAAAGCGATGACACGTGCAGAAATGGCCAAAGTCGCGGTACGTGCTACAGGTAAACTTGAAACAGAAGAAGATAAATGGATGTATCTTGCTACGAAAAGGGGCCTTATCACGGGTCTAGGTGCAGGACAACTGGGATTGAATGAGAAGACGACTCGGGCGCAATCTGTAACGATTATAGAGCGTATCTTGAAAGTGAACAAAGGCGAAACATTGGCCGTCGATAAGTATGCAGTTTCCAGTGCAGAACTTGCTTGGCATGGAACTAATATTTTCACGGTCATGCCAGAATTCTTCGTAGATTCAAGAAAGACGGAGAATGTAGAGGAACTTTGGAATGAAGAAAAGATGACAATTACTTCGAAAGATAGTCTTTGGAAAGGGCAGCTTATAGAATTAATAGCGATTGACCTTGAAGATCCGAAAGATCCGAACTTGAAGCAGATTCCTGCTATATCTAAATTGAAATGGGAAAATGAAGCTCAGAGTATGCAAAAGGGGATAGCAGTAAGTAAATTTATGGATAGTTATATTTTATATTTTAAAACAAAAGTTCTGTACAATAAGGCTCCTGATAAATATTTTGACAAGTCTTATGTACCGTTTGACTTCACTGGATTAAATTCACCAAATGAGGATCTCTTTTATGCTGGAAAACAATTAAACATGGTTGCTAGGGTTTTCGAAAATAAGGCATTAGACTTATCAATGTTTATTGTTCCAAAAAAAGGATGGAAGCAAGGTACGGATTTAAGAATTGAACTTAGAGTTCCGTCGTTTTCAAGCCACAATTTTATGCACCAAGATGTCTTAAAAGTTTCAGGACCTCAATAGAATGGATTATTCTAATAAGGAGTAATGATATGATTTATAAATCTAGGAATTCCACAAAGATTTTTTTAATGACTTGTTTAATTAGTTTCAGCTTACAGTCACTACTTATTGAATCCATTGAAGCTGCGGCTGGTGAGACGTTGTGGAAAACAGCAGATATTATCTACAATGCTAATTCAGATAATCTTAAAAAATCGCATCATTCTGTATTCTACAAAGAAAAAATGTTAGAATCGAAACCATTTAGCTTAGATGCAGGTTCAGGAAAAATTATAACGAAAATTGTCTTGAAAAAAGATGGAGTTTCATATCAGCAGCCTATAATTGTAAACTCACAAAAGTATACAAATAAAACCACTTTGAATGGAGAAGGAGTACCTGTAAAATCAATTAATAATCAAAAAAATGGATCATGGTTTTCATGGGAACGCGGAAGTCGAGATGTACACTGGAAACCTGGTGATGGTGATAACTACACTATTGGGGCTATTACGACACCAGGTAGTGATACCTCAAATGGATTTTTGAGGGATATGTGGCCCGGACGATTTATTACACAGGTCGTTTCTTACACACGTGAAAATCCTTATGAGAGTGTGGGGTCCATCGATTATGGGCAGTTTGCTACAAAATATATCGACGATAGTACTGATACATTAACAGCAGCCAATCCTTTTCAAAATGGTATTAATGTTTCTAAATCTGATAGTGGTGAAGTAGTGACTCCCACAGGGATTTCCGGAAAAACAGACCCAACCACACTTATTAAAGGTATGAAAGTATTAAATCTTGATAAAGCAGAAATTGAATTCACACAAGATCATGGTCATGAAGGTGAAAGAGTTAATTTGGGAACACCGGGTGCAGCCATGATGTACTACTTTGCTTTTTACAGATATGACATTAAGACCTTTACGTATCGCTATCCAGATGAGTACGACGTGTATGTTAAAGATGATGACGGTGAAATTATTATTCCACCACCCGCAGGGACAGGAAGCTGTACGTGGACAATCCAGCCCCCAAGACAAGTAGCTGCACCACAGACCATCGCTATGGACCCGAGGGCAACAGGTGTGATTAAAGGGGATGATGCTAGTAATTCGCCCCATAACTTCGATGTGGGACAAGGGATACCTACCTCAGACTATCTATACGCGAATACATTAGGGTTAAATTATTTGTTTCAACACACATTCGGAAATCAAGTCGGGAAGATCAAATATGATTGTAGTGTAGATTTAACCTATGTACTGACTTGGAGAATACCACAAGATCCTATCATAGGGGCTGACGGTATACCGCAACCACAGCCTCCTATAGAAATGTCGGATTCAGAGAATATAAACTATTCATTCAGTTTCACACGCGATTATGACTACTGGACGATCAAAAATTTAGAAGTCCATACGCTCAACAAGTCGACCATGAGCAACTACGCGCTACCTAGTGGTACGGTGACGTTAAATCCAACGGGATATGTACCGCCAACATTGGAAACGAAGCAGATTGATCCTGTAGGAGATCACGTATATCCAAAGGAAACAGGAACTATTTCATTCACTCCACCAATACAAGATGGAGGATATTCTAGACCTTCTCCAGATGATCATTCAGGTTTGTTACTCGGAATGGCCGAATCTCAAACTCAGGATGCCGAGGTTCAGAATGATAAGGTGTATTTTAATGGGCAAATCATCATGAAAGATGACAAGGTTATTAAAAAAGCCCCTACGCCAGGAAAAATTCCTGAGTCTCCTATGATCGGTAACAGAGTGTTATACATGGATAACCAACTCATTAGTAAAACGCTTATCAACAAAGCCAATACACCAAGTTCAGGTACGATTTTCTATGATCTCCTTGACGGTCATGTTGGGGGAAGTAGTGGTAAGAATTACGCTATATCCCATATCAATACGGTGACGGTGCATACACCGGTTGTCAACTATTCCTCCGTTACAGATGATAAGGAACATAACCAGAAGACGACACCCAATGCAAATCGAGCAGCTTTTATTCTAGATAGGCCCTTCACCGTAAGAATACCTACCGCCGGGCAGCATGTTCCCTATCCAGGGTATGGTAACCGAGATTACGCGAAATACATAATGACCAAGCAGGTCTATTTTCCATTTGACGTCTATCAAGCAGGAGGGACACAATTCATCCCGAAGAACACCTGGATCGATGTGCCGATTCATCAGTTAGATACAAGTTTTTTACTCCCTGTGTGGGTAGATGAAGGAGATTATACAGTGTATTTCAGAACAATCGCTGAGAATTCACCGGTTAAGCTAGATACCGAACCCGATGCGAACCGAGATCTTGTTAACCATGTAGCTACAGATACGGTATCCGTAGAAGTGATTGGACGACTTTATGATTTTCATGTGACGGATATCGCGGATTATAACTGGGAAACGGTATTTCGTACGAAGAAGGGAAGCAGTACACCAAGCGGGTACTCTTACTGGGTAGGGGATAAGTCGATCGATGGGGCCCCTCGTGGCAATGCTGCGCCGTATGTACTTCCGGTAGCACAAGGTAAACATCCGAGTCCGAGCTACACGAACGTGGCGGTCAAGACAGGGTACCATTTCAAATTCGATTTCAAAACGAAGGGCAATATGTTCCGCGCGCAAGATGGGATAGCGATCACACCAAGTTTCTATTATGTAAGCAAGGATGGAAAAAGTAGACAAGCAGTAGACCTATATTATAACAGTGGTTCGAAGACGATGATTAAGCTCGGTTCCGCACAAGATACAGAACGGCGATATGTGATCCTCAATGATCGGTTACGAAATGTAGCGGAAGAGGAGCTGAAGGATACGGCAGCTTATCTCTACAATCATGAAGAGTTAGCTCGAAAAGTAGGAACGTTAGAGCAGTTTACTAAGAAATATATCGAGAATCTGAGCCAGCAAAAAACATGGGTAGGCCGCTATAACGATTTGACATTACCCAGTGCGGTCCGCACGTTGATGGGACCGAAGTACAACTTACCCAGTAGTGTTGATCTAGAACGCGCTAATGCTTCCATTCAACACTGGTATGGGGAGTACAGTATTCCAGCAGACATCTATGCGGTTAAGAAGGGGACAAATGTAGCCGAATACGGCCGAACGCATACCTTAGACGATCATGCGCCCATATTTATGAAACAAGGATATATGATCGTGAATTTCGACATAGAGACGCTACAGAACGGGGATGTGATCCATCCGCATCTCCAATATATCCATGCGCCTCTCATGAATCAGTGGCAGATGGAAGGATTCAGCAGAACTTATACAGACCCGAAGAAACAACAGTTCTCGCTCATGGACGGGGACGTGATATTCTATCATGCGAATCTTTCAAGTCGTGATGACTTTAGATCGCAGGTTACTCATTAAGATTAGGAATATGAAAAAAACAACCACGGACACTACAAAGTGTGTTCGTGGTTGTTTTGAGTTATTTATGACTTTTTAAGCTGCGGGAAGTTTTATTTTTTGACCTGGATAAATCAGATTGGAAATAAGGCTCCTCTTTATTAACCGTTATAAGATAAGCAAGAATGACTTGTAACTTTTCTATCTGTTATACGTTGATAAGGGTGAGGGGAGAGATTATGAAACCCAGCACATTAGATGAAGTATATAGAAAATATATGATGGATGTTTATCGCTACATGCGCTTGCTTTGTAGAGATGATGCTACAGCAGAGGATTTAGTACAGGAAACCTTTTATCGTGCCTACATACATTTGGAGAATTATAAAGAAGAAAGTGTAAAACCATGGTTGTTCAGAGTTGCTTACAACGCTTTTATTGATATGAAGCGAAAAGAGAAACGCAGCATGGTGCGGGATCATGAATTTTTCCATGGATTAGCAGACCCACCTGCTTCACGTCCAGAAGCACAGGTGCTGCGTAATGAAACTATGGAAGAGGTTAGAGAATGGATCTCAGCCTTACCTGATTTACAGCAACAAGCTCTACTACTTTATGATATGAACCACTTCAGTTATCAGGAAGCAGCCAATATAATGGGCGTTACCTTATCGCACTTTAAAATATTGCTGTTTCGGGCTAGACAAGGATTGAGACGGAACCGTGAAAGGGGCGATGAACGTGAGTGAGGGATTTAAGAAAAAAATGAAACGGTATATGGACGGGACGCTACCAGAAGAAGATCGCAGCGAGATGGAGAAGGAACTGGAAAAGATGGAGATCTACCAATCTTATATGGAAGAAATGATGCAAGAAGGGGAAGAGGTTGACATTATACATCCGCGATGGAATGAAGATTCCCCTCGTTTAAATGAAGCAAAGATTTTACGGAAAGGTAAATGGAAGGCCCGATTCAGCTCTGCGTCTACTGTGATCAGTATGTTCCTGGTATTTACGGTGGTTACATCCATCGGTACTATGTTGTTTTATCAATGGGGTGAGCCTGATCGAGGGGAAAGGTATAGGGATATTGTTAGCTCCGTAGTAAAGCTTACCCAGCCTAATATTGAAGTGAATTTAAGTAGCAGTGCAGGTCCGTATCTCGGATTGAAATTTACTGGTGAGGTCAGGAAGCAAGTAGGTGCGGCTAGGCTTACGGTGGGGGAATTCTCAGGATCATTCTTTCTAAACTTTTTACGGATATATGACTTTGCGTGGAGTGAGCAGGGACAATATAGTAATGCACTGTTTCATTTTCCTGAATCGGAGGGTTTCGATAGTGATGCCGACTGGAAACGTCTGAAGATGTTACCTGAGGGAACGGTGGCTGAGGCGTACGTGTCTTACAATAAGTATCTCACAACAGATGAGTTGTTGGCGCAGTTCAAGAACAAGAATATGGAGGCGGTATGGTTCGCTGTAGATAACGGGGATAACAATAAAACATATGATGAAAGTGGAATCATTACAGAACCACTTGGATTTCCAAGCGAACCTGTTTGGCATTCAGATGATATGACGGTTACCCAACAGACGACGAGTAAGCGATGGTGGGGCAATGCGGTAGTGTCACAGACAGGGAGTTATCCATCTGTCGATACTTATGGGGACGGTGATCTACGAGATGTAAACTTCCTGAAGACATTAAGGTTAATTCAGCAATACCCATCGATTACGAAGCGATTGGCACCTTTTTATGATATCGATGGTTCTGTATCTTATATTGAAGAGCATGGTGTGCGATTATACGGTGCTGTAGTCACTGGACCTACGAAAGAATTGTTGAAGCTAAAGGATGATCCACTCGTATCCAACATACGTATAGGTAAAGTTACTTTGTGGGACTGGAACGTCGAGTGAGTAGAGGAGCATGGCTTTGGCTATGCTCTTTTTGTTATTGTGCAACTCTAACATCGAAGCGTATAGTAGGCGTTTTATACTCGTTTCGATTATAATAGAGCATAATCATAAAGAGATGCAGATCATTTCGGATATGCAGTTAGGAGAGAATGACTATGACGCTAAAAGAAAAAAGAGAACATCGGCAACATCCTGAACAAACGAAGCTTGATGCTTCTCGTGCCACCTATGAGCGGGATTATTCAAGGCTCATACATTCTCCTACGTTTCGCCGACTTCAAGGTAAGTCACAGGTATTTGGTGCGGGGACTGGGGATTATTATCGGACGAGGTTAACGCATTCGCTTGAAGTAGCACAGATTGCTCGTGAAGCATCTAAGAGCTTACTGCGCTCTTATCCTGAGGTAACTCTAGAGAAAGCTGATAATCCGGGACTTGTCATTGATCCTGAAGTGGTGGAGTGTGCATCGATTGCGCATGACTTCGGGCATCCCCCTTTTGGTCATAAAGGAGAAGAGGTACTAGACGATATTCTTGAACATCTCATTGACGAGAAGCTTAAGGCTGCTACTAAAGGTCGACATGCATCGCCAGAGTATCTCATGAAAGTTCGGAGCGGGCTTAGGAGTGAATATGAACATTTCGAAGGGAATGCGCACAATTTTCGGCTGATTATGTTTCTCGAAAAGAGAGAAAATATAGATGGTTTAAATTTATCTGATGCGGTGCTTCTGGGTATTAACAAGTATCCCTTTCCTGGAACAATAAACAAGAAGGGACTTTATCAGAATGAATGGGCTTATATTTCGCAAATACGCAAAAGTTGGAACATTCCAGATCGTAAGAAGACATTGGAAGCTCAATTAATGGATCTATGTGATGACATTGCTTATTCCTCACATGATCTAGAGGACGGCATTAAGGCAGGCAAAATAGAAGTGCACGAGCATTTTCTGTTTGATCCTAACATTAACCGATTAATCGTAGAGAAGATTACTACGCTGGAGGATGCTTTCTGGGATGGATGGACAGAAGAACAAATTCAACCCAAAGTAGAAGAAGTATTATCTTCCTTTTTACAAGTATGGAAAGAGAAGATGTTAATATGTGATCATGATTATTCGCGGACAAGACGAGAAGTTAAAGCCTATTGGGTCAGTTTATTTGTTAGTAATTTAGGCGTGATAACGGATGATAATTGGAAGAAAGTTACGTTCGTCAAAGATAATGCAGAGAATGAAGATATGCTGAGAACGGTGAGCGTGTTGAAAAGTTTCGCGTGGGTTACGATGATTAAAGATCTTCGTGTACAACGTTTGCAAAGAAGAAGCGAATGGATCATCAAGCGTCTATGGAAAGCCTTCTTAGATCCGGAAATGTCTAAGTCCATTATTCCAACAGACTGGCTTGAGCGTTATGAGCGAGATCAGCGTCAACCCAATCCAATCTGGACGTGGGAGCATATGGTGATCGATTACATCGCAGGAATGACGGATGCTTTTGCAGAGAAAATATACAATGAGCTGTACGGGCTTAAAGTGGGTTCAATTTACGATATTGATTAGCAATTAGAAAAAAGAGATTATGGATCGTGCTCTAACAATATAACTCTTCCAGATGAAGAGGAGAGAAACTTGATGCTGTTAAATCCACCTAGCTGAAATGATTAGCTAGGTGGATTTTTATATCTACCTTGAAATACCGATTATTCTAATCTAAGTGAACTGGTTTTCAAGATCTTTTTATTTATCATGGAAATATTATCAATATAATGCTATGATAACATCCATGTGGATGGTACACAGATGATTTTGTTTATTTGATATAAAAAATACAGGAGGTGAATCATCATATCTGAATCGGAGAAAATTACAATTAACTTAGGTGCTGTGGACTTGGGCAAAATTGATCTACTCGTAGAACAAGGGTTTTATTCCAACCGTACGGATTTCATTCGGCAGTCTATCCGTCAGCAGATCTTGGTCCATTCAACAGAAATAAAGCAACTGACGACCGATAAGTATACCGTGATTGGTGTCGCCAAGTTTGATCGTCATGAATTGGAAGGATTTAGGGATGGCAAAAGGATGGTTGATATTCGGTTAATAGGTACACTAATTATTGCTGAAGATGTGCCATTGGAATTAGTAGAGGAAACGATTCAAAGCGTCAAAGTATTCGGCATTATTAAAGCGCGACCAGACATCAAGAATTTCTTGCAACTATTGCGCGATCAGTCCTAAGGAGAAGAGGAACTTAGCATGGATCAACGTAAGACGTTCCAGAGACTTGTCTACTATATGAAGAGACAACGGTTGCTATATGCAGGTCTGACGCTCACGATGTTCGTTGGGGTAACTTTAAATTTGTCAGTGGCCTGGTTCTTATCTGTTGTTACTAATGCTGCTGCAGCGGGAGAAACAGAAAGATGGACTTTTTTTATAGGAATAGGAGCTTCTATCATCCTTCTGTTGACCGTGAATACTTATTTTGATCATTATTGGAAAACGAGGGTTTCGGTAAAAGTCCGCAAGGATATGCGCATGGATACGATGGAGCAATTACTAAAGGTCACAGTCCCTTATCGGGATGATAATCACTCGGGTGAGCTTCTATCGCGTTTGACAACAGATAATCAAGCGGTGGGTGATGGATGTGGGCATACGCTAATGAATTTGATTAAGAATCCTATTCTGATCCTTACTTCTTTCGTATATCTAATGTATATTAACTGGCAACTAGCCTTGATCTGTTTGGCCATCGGTCCATTGACCCTATTACTCGGTGGTATATTTGGTAAAATGATGCGTAACAATACTGGAAAGTTACAGGGAACATTAGGTCAGGTAGCTGCTTTTTTACAAGATGTGCTTGGAGGGACATCTGTCGTCAAAACGTTCGGTTTGGAGAAGAAGTTATTTAGCAAATTCAATCGATACAATCGAACTCTCGTGGAATTAGAAACCAATAGCGGCAAAATTGAAGGGACAGCAACAGCTTCTTCCGCCTTATTAGGTAATCTCACTTTTTTCATTGCGATACTAGTAGCAGCCTTTTCAGTAGCCAATGGTTCGTTGCAGGTTGGAGCTATGTTAGCTTTTATTCAGTTGATGAACTATTTAGTAGGACCGTTTATGGAACTTCCAGGTCAGTGGGCTACTTTTCAGGGATCTCTTGGAAGTGCAGATCGTATATTTACTTTAATGGATGCTCCGAAGGAGATGGAAGTCTTACCGGAGAGTAGTAAATCCCATGAGAAATTTGGGGTGTTATCTCTGAAAGAGGCAACTTTTCAATATTCTGTTACAGGCAATAAAGTCCTTAATGAGGTGAGTTTTGAAGCGAAAAGTGGTGAGGTAGTGGCCATTGTAGGTTCAAGTGGTGGGGGCAAATCGACTCTATTTAAAATGTTATTAGGTTTCTACCCTCTCACCACAGGTAAGATTGTTATTGATGGGAAAAATACGGATGATATGGCTTTGCGCGAGCTTAGAGATTACTTTGCTTATGTGCCACAGGAGAATCACCTGTTCACAGGTACGATCCGAGATAATATTGCTGATGGGAAACAGGATGCTTCTGAAGAGGAGATTATATCTGCTGCCAAAAGCGCGAATGCCTACAACTTCATTGTAGACATGGAGAATGGCCTGGACTCGGAAATTGGGGAACGTGGAACACTATTGTCCGGTGGGCAGCGGCAACGTATCTCCATTGCCCGTGCCATATTACGTGATGCTCCTGTTCTTTTACTTGATGAAGCGACAGCTGCTCTGGATAATGAAAGTGAACGACTTGTTCAAGATGCGTTATCTCATCTGGTGACAGGGCGAACTACATTAGTCATAGCTCATCGATTGTCAACGATTACGCATGCGGATCTAATCCTTGTGATGGAGGATGGAAGTATTGTGGAAAAAGGGAATCATGCAACCCTTATGGACCGCAGAGAACGCTATTATCAGCTGTATACGACACAATTGCAGCGACAAGAGGAAGAAGAACTAGAACATGAAGCAGAGGAAGTGGCTGTGGGTTAATCAAATTCAAGCGAATAGTTAAAATATAAACTCAGGCAAACAAACCTCCAGAGTATGAAGGTTTGTTTGCCTGAGTTTGTTGTACTATATATTCAATATTTCAAACGGTAGTCCACAAGATTGCGTGGTAAACCTTTTCCTTCCATATAAGCTTTCAAATTGTCCACAAAAATGTCCACAACACGCTCATCATAATGATCAGTGCTACCAGCGATATGAGGCGTAATCAACACCTGTTCCATCGTCCAGAGGGGATGGTCCTGAGGTAACGGCTCCTCCTCAAATACATCAAGTCCAGCTGCGCGAATAATGCCCTCGTTGAGTGCAACCAGTAGAGCAGCAGTATGGACGGTGGGTCCACGTCCTACATTAATGAAACAAGCGCCTCGTTTACAAGCTGCAAAAGCCGCTGTATCGAACATGTGATGCGTCTCATCTGTTAGTGGAAGGATATTAATAATATAATCTCCTTGACTAAGGGCCTCATGTAATCCTTCCATGGTGTACATGTGATCTACATGTGGAGCGTCTTTACCTGAACGTCTAACACCCATCACTTTCATGCCAAAAGCTTTGGCAAGTCGAGCTGTTTGGCTGCCAATTTCACCTACTCCTACAATTACGGCTGTTGTACCACGAAGCTCAGCAAGCGTACTAGATCTATTCCACCCTACCTTAGGATCCCATTTCTGTTCATGTTGATTCAGTATGGATCGTTGTATTCCTCTAGAGAAGGCAAGCATCATGGCAAAAATACTTTCTGATATAGGGGTAGCGTGTACGCCACTGGAATTGGTTAACAATATATTTTTAGTAGCTAGTTGATTCAGTGGTAGTTTGTCTACACCAGCAGACCAAGTCTGTAACCAGCGTAGTTTACTATTCTCAGCAAGGACATGTTCCGCGATTCCCCTGGACCAACCAATTAGGATTTCTGCTTCTTGTAATTGTCTAGGATCTAGTTCGGTCTTCTTACCGACGGTTATATGATATTCTGGCGCTATATCATGAATACGATTCAATTGTTCAGGAGTTAAGTTGTGCAGACTAACCATGTGCTTCATCTTTTATCATCCTCTCGAGTAATCATAGATTTGTCATATGAAAATCATACCAGAATTTAAAGATGATCGCATAGAGGGATAGATGAAAGTGTTTGAAAGGGGGGTGAGCGGGGTAAAAAGAAATATTATGCTGAAGTTGTCCCATTAAAATACAGAAATAAAACTACATTAAATTCTGAACAATATTCTGAACAATGTCGACGCGCCAAAGCCTTGATTTGATAGGATTTATTGGCCTGAATGTTCCAGTATCACAACTCAAATAATCATATTCTGGGCTAAATTGCCACCCATGTTTATAATAAATGGATTGAGGATTGGTATAGGAAAGGCTATAATAACACATGATGTTAATTATTTTCATTCATATTAATTCATAAGTATGAGCTAATATCGTGGAGATAAATTACTATTCTGTTATCACGAAAGGGACTTGGACAGTAATGAGCATCGGTAATCTATTGCCAGCTTCACAGCGCTTGTTCGTGGCACTGAGAGTGCCTGAACCGATAGGATGTGCTTTACAAAACGAGTGTAAACATTATAAGATAGACATTCCGTTTAGTAAATGGACATATTCTAAAGACTATCATATTACGCTGCAATTTCTGGGCGATACTGAATCTAGCAAGATTCATGCACTTTGTGAAGCCTTGCATAGGGTAGCATCAGAACTTAAGCCGTTTATGTTGGAGATGGGTATATGGGATATATTTGGTGTCCCTGAAGCACCTAGAGTGCTGTATAAAACAGTGGCAGGGGATCTCGCCCGACTAGAATGTCTTCAGCACAAAATCGTAGAATCAACAGTAGAGTTACAATTTAACAAAGAAGCACGTAAATACCGGCCACATATTACTGTAGCACGCAAATATACGGGGAAGAATCCTTTTCAGAGAGATTTGTTAATCTCATCCTCTGTTGCGGAGAACCTACCATGGTATGTTAGTGAGTTTGTACTTTTTACTACTCATATAGGCGCTAAGCCGATGTATGAGGTAGTAGAAGCATTCCCAATAATGAATTAAATGTACTGAAAATGATTTTCAAGGTTATTCAAAACCTGAATTTTCGGTTACTTATTAGGGAATGTGCCGGAAACATAGGAGGAAGATTATGAGTATATTTAGACAAAACCGCTGGATAGCGCTGTTAATTGGTGTTATTTTAGTGTGTTTCTCTGCGATATGTCTGCTTTTGCAGTCAGAACAAGTACAAGGGTGGGAGAAAGAGAGTAAGCTTCCGTTGCTAGAAACAATGCCTTTGAGTATTTTGGCTGATGGTACTGTACATCAATTAGAGAAGACTAATGTCCATTCTGGTTCATCATTGAAATTGGTACACAGCATTAAATTGCATCAGGTAGAGGATATAGAGTCTCTGTTTGTGAATAAGAATCTAGTCATTAATTCTACTGAACCATTAGGTTTCAAGAATCAGCTATTTAAGAAGCAGTTAGAACTCGTTCAAGCTGATGAAGAGGCTGAGGCGGAGAAAAAGGCCAAGGCTGCGCAGAAAGCGAAAGCTAAGAAAGCAGCACAAGTAAAAGAAGAAGCTAAAGCACAAAAAGAGGCTATAGCCAAAAAAATAGCAGAGGTTAATCCTAAGCTAAATCCCCCACAAGTATTATTCTTCACTCGGACAAAGACGCTAAGCCAACAAGCGAAGGATCAATCGACTTGGCAATACGCGGTTTCTGATGAAGAACTGCTTATGCTACGCAAAATTGTGATGGCAGAGGCGGAAGGTGAACCGTACGAAGGCAAAGTGGCTGTCGCCAATGTTGTCTTAAACCGGCTGCGGTCAGCCAATTTTCCCAATACTATTGAAAAGGTAATCTATCAGAAATTTCAATTCAGTCCTGTAGGAAATGGACGTTTTAAACGTGTCAAACCCGATAAGGATACTGTTCATGCTGTTAATGAAGCTATGAATGGGCGTAAGGAAGTTAGTGATGATACTTATTATTTCTTGTCTCTTCAATTAGCAGATGACTTAACGGTTAAACATACTCGGACTTATAGTGAAACTATTGGAAATCATACATTCTATAAATAAGGCTTCTTATTTATGCTGGTTTGTTGCGTCTTCATAGGGGAAAGTAACAAAGATATAAACAAATAAAAACAGCTCCCAAGATCTAGCAGGGAGCTGTTTTTATTTGTTTATGTGCATCTTAAGGAGAGACAGTCCATTCTCTTACTTGCTCCAGTGACTCGACCGGTAACATATCAAGAACAGTCTGTGCACAGCAACAAGGATGAAGATAAGACTCGGTAGATTGCTTACTATTCCGCTCGGCAACGACGTCGTCATATTCGGTTATAAGTCGGTTGAACCATCTATCAATTACGCTTGAATGAAGTGTCTCCGCAAATCCGCGGTTCACGAAGAAAAGACTATTCTGCTCTTCTTGTCCTGGAATGGCTTCGTAAAATATCATAGGAATTCCTTTAATAAGTCCTTCTGTACAAGTCATGCCACCAGGTTTAGTAATAAGCAGATCAGATACATCCATGAGCTTGTTAATCTCGCTTGAGTAACCTAACAACGTAATATTTGGATGATGGAAGATCGGATTCTCTTTCATCTTCTCTAATTGCTTTACATTGCTACCCATGCAAAAGATAAGCTGAATATGATCAGCCCATGATGTTAATTGTACTAAAAGCTCATGTTTGAAGGCTATTCCCCAGCCACCGCTCATAATAAGAACTGTAGGTAAACATTTTAAGTTCAGTTCAGTTCGGAGTTGATCTCTGTTGCCCCTCTCCCAAAAATCGGGGTGAACTGGAATGCCTGTCATCTTGATCTGACGTGAGTGAACGCCACGTTCAAGAAGAAGATTCCTGACGCTTGGAGAAGACACTAGATATTGATTTACCTCAGGGTTAACCCATGTTCCATGGACATCGTAATCGGTGATGACTGTTATTAACGGGACATCAACGCCCTGCCGTTTAAGTCGAGAAATGACGCTATTAGGAATAGGGTGGGTACATATGATGATATCAGGCTTAAGTTGAGATAGAACCTGTGCCGCATGGGTATAAAAAATGCGATGTAGTGCAAGCTGAGCTAGACGATTCAATGATTTATCGTATTTGTTGCGATAGAACATGCCTATAATAGCTGGTGTTGTGGTGACTGTTTTGCGATATGCTGATAGAATCCATGGTCCTACAGTCGGATTCAAGAAATTCCCAAGTTCAATCACACGGCACTGCAAATGAGGTTGTAACTTCTTCATTCCGCTGGCGAGAGCATGAGCCGCTTGAGTGTGCCCAGTCCCAAATCCTTCGGACAACAACAGAATTCTCTTTTTTCTCATGTCTTCACCTACAACTTTCTCCCTCTATCTTACAGAATAGGAATCATTATTACTATCCTAAATCAATAATTTATTGAATCCATTTTATGAATTAGGGGTCTCTTACCGACTATCCGGACGGAACAAGTACTTCGTACTCATTGTAGTTGTTAGAAAGACTTTTCAAAATAGACCTGAGGTGGTAATTCATCCTAGACCTTAGACGAGGATAAACTTGGGACTGAGGTCGGAGCGCATAGACTTTTGTCTGACGAGACTAATTCTAATTAAATAATGATTGATATTTTAATCATAAGATGTTAAATTTAAATGACTGAATGACCATAATTGAATAATGGTCAGTTATTGAAATGAACAATACCTACAAGGAGGGGATGATATGGCTGCGATGGATCGTCGAAAGCTAGTACTAAATGCGGCGGCCCAATCCTTTGCGCTATTTGGATACAAAGCAACGACGATGGATCAAGTAGCGAAGATAGCAAATGTTGGAAAAGGGACGATATACACTTTTTTTACGAACAAGGAAGATTTATTTGATGAGATTTTATTGGGAGTCATCCAAGAGATGAAGCGGATCGTAGTTAAAGAAGTTATCCGTGAGGAACCATTTTTCGATAATTTGTACAGAGTACTTAATGCTTTGCTTGAATTCCGTGGTGAACATGATCTTATTATTAAGTTATCGCAAGAACTGCGGGACTTCGGAACACCACAAGCACTTGAAGCACTCGATAAAGTGGAAAATGTCGTTTTGGAGTATTTAGAACATGAGATTGAGATTGCCTTAGGAAATAAGGAAATAAAACCTTGTGATCCCAAAGTTGTCTCCATTGTTATGTTAAGACTGTACATTACGTTGACTTCAGACTTGAATAAGCTCCATACACCCTTGGATAAGGAAGAAATTCAACATTATATTCGCTTGTTCCTGTTAGAGGGATTAGCATCATCGAAGTAAACAACTGAACAACAGTACTTAAATGCCACCATACTCGTAAAGATAACTTCCTTACACAAAATGATGCGGTACAGAGAAAATCGCCATTTTTAATAAGAGAAGTTTTTCTTGGACTGAAAGTGACCGAATGACAACAATGGTCATACAGTGTCGGTATATAGTGAAGGAGAGAAAAATTAGCGATGAAATCGTTATCTGTATTTTTAAAAGATTTAGGGTCTACGGTAAGGAATCACAAATTGTTGGTTTCTTTGATTGCTATTTTATTTATTCCAGTAATGTATAGTGGGATGTTCCTAACCGCCTTTTGGGATCCCTATGCTAAGATGAGTGATCTTCCCGTTGCTGTTGTTAACAGTGATACGGGAGCGGATTATGAAGGAAAGACGATTCAGGCAGGAAATGATTTGATTGCAGAGCTAAAGAAAAGTGATGATTTTAAATGGGAGTTTGTTAGTAGAGCAGAAGCCGATAATGGTATGGCAAGCAATCATTACTATATGACTATCAGCATTCCAGAGGATTTTTCTTCTAAAGCAACAACGGTGTTGGATGAGGAACCGCAACCAGCCCAAATTATTTATCAACCTAACGAAGGATACAATTTCCTAGCATCCCAAATTGGGGGTTCGGCAGTAAATCAGATTAGGTCTCAGGTATCTGCGAAGGTTACAGAGATGTATTCTGAGATTCTGTTTGATCAGATTAAGACCGTTTCGACAGGATTCAAAGATGCTGGAACTGGAGCGGGGGTCATCCAAGATGGTGCTGTTCAGTTAGATGACGGTGCGATATTGCTAAAAGATAACTTGGCTAAATTAGTAGAGGGTACTACCAAGATTCAAGAGGGTATACAGCCCTTGAATCTTGGTACGAGTGATCTACAGCAAGGTGCAGCCGAATTGGAGAACGGATCTACGGCACTTGCAGGAGGGCTAACCCAATTGCAAACAGCTCAGAAGCAGCTGGAGGATGGTTCAGTTCAAACACATCAAGGGGTTTCCCAATTGCAGAAAGGTCTAACATCTGCTGAGCAAGGAAGCGCGAAATTAGAAGCAGGTCTAAAGCAAACCGTAACGGGAACAAGTCAGCTACAAGATGGACTTAAGTCCACTGTAGAGGGTTCGGCCCAGTTGCAAGATGGACTAAAGTCTTCTGAAGACGGAAGTGCCACGCTTGCTCAAAGTTTGAAGAAAGCTACCGAAGGAAGCCAGCAAGTTGCAGCAGGTGCAGCTAGCGTTGCTAAAGGTATAGAACAGTTAGTAGAGTCTAATCCTGAACTTGCAGAAAGCCCTGAGGTACAGAAGCTACTAGCTGCTAGTCAAGCCGTAGCTGAGGGTTCGAAAGAGCTTCACAGTAGCGAGCAACAATTGGCACAAGGAGCAACGGCGCTTAATCAAGGTCAGACGCAACTATTACAGGGCGCAACGAAGCTACATGCGGGTACACAGCAATTAAGCGAAGGAGCAGTTGCCTTAAAGCAAGGTGCAGAACAGTTATCCGAAGGAAGTACCGCCTTACATCAAGGTCAACAGAAGCTTCTTCAGGGAGCTAATCAAATAGAAGAAGGTCAAGGTCAGCTAGCTGATGGCTTGAAATTATTTGGTTCCAAGATGGGTGAAGCGGTTAGTGGAAGCCAACAGTTAGCAGGCGGAGCTGGGGAAATTGCAGCGGGTACAGAGAAGCTAGCTGGCGGTATGAATCAATTGGGTGACGGCGTTGGTACGTTGGCTGATGGTTCCCAGAAGTTAAATGATGGAGCAGGTGAATTGGAGACGGGCTTAGTGAAGTTGAAAGATGGCTCAGGAGAGCTTGCCTCTAAGTTAAATGATGCTGCTGATAAAACAGACAAAGTAAAAGGCACGGATGCCACATACAACATGTTTGCTGAGCCAGTGAAGGTCCAAGAGGAGAAGCTAAATGAAGTACCCAACTATGGGTCTGGTTTTGCACCTTATTTCTTATCGCTTGGGTTGTTCGTAGGGGCATTGATTACCACCATTGTATTACCAATGAGAGAATCGAGCGTTCCTAATGCATCAGGCTTTAACCGGTTTATCAGTCGGACACTATCATTTGCAGGGGTTGGGTTGATTCAATCCTTACTTGCAGTAATTGCGGTACTGTACTTGCTAGGTCTAGATGTACAGAATGTCCCCTTGTTCTATTTATTTACGTATATTACAAGTCTAACGTTTATGTTCCTTGTTCAAGCCTTTGTTACTTGGTTTGATCAACCGGGACGGTTCATCGTTATCGTTATATTAATTCTACAGCTGACAACAAGTGCGGGTACGTTCCCTGTGGAACTTATTCCAGGATGGATGAAAGTACTCAATCCTTGGTTCCCAATGACCTACAGCGTTAGTGGATATAAAGCGGTTATTTCTACAGGTGATTTCAGTACAATGTGGAGTCAGCTTGGAACACTTGTGATATTTGGATTGGTATTCTTATGTGCAACATTCATTTATTTTGTACGTAAATCATCCAACAAATCAGTTGAGCTTGAACCCACTGTTGCCGTTTAATAAGTATGAATCAAGTAAGGTGTGTGCCTAAGTGGACTAATCTTCTGCTGAGACGCCCCAACTTCTAAAAAGAGACTAATGAGCAAAAAAATAGCAGGTCAAGGTGATTATCCTTGACCTGCTATTTGGTATTCCAGATCCATTTGTCTCTTGCTTCAATAGAAGATGTGCGACATCGGAGCATCGCAGAGGGGTATATTCTGTATAATTATACGTTTAATAGTTTAAATAAACTTTCGTGCGCTAATGCTTTGATGCAAAGCAATTGTTATCAGAACTATAAAAAAGTTTGAATTGCGCTGCTGTTAGGTCGATGATAAAATGGTATAACAAATTATCTGGATTGTTGTTGCTGGATTATTTATTGCATATTACCCTAATGAATTTTGGTCTTTCGATTTTACTTTATAATAAAGAAAGGTTGCTATCTATGAGACATACAGTACTCCCCCCTAAGCAGGGACTTTATGATCCGCAGAATGAAAAAGACGCGTGCGGCATGGGGTTTGTGGCTAATATCAAAGGCAAACCTTCTCATGAAATTGTGAGCCAAGCGTTAACCATGTTGGTGAATATGGAACATCGTGGTGGACAGGGTAGTGAAGCGAATTCTGGCGACGGCGCTGGTATTATGCTGCAAATTCCACATCAATTTTTTACCCGAGAAGCGAAGGATTTAGGCTTTATTCTTCCTGATAAGGGACATTACGGAGTAGGAATGATTTTCTTATCTCAAGATCAGTCGATCCGTGAAACGCACGAGAAGATGCTTGAAGAGATTATTATTGAAGAAGGTCAGAATTTTCTGGGATTTCGTAATGTACCGACAGTAGATGACACGCTTGGCAAATCGGCTAAAGCAGCCAAACCTTATGTGCGCCAAGTTTTCATTGGACGGAATAGCGCCTTACAGGATGAATTGGCATTTGAACGTAAATTGTATGTTATCCAAAGACGGGCTGAACTTGCCATTCGTTATGCTGAGGTTGAAGAGGGGAATTCCTTCTATATATCTAGTCTTTCGTGCCGGAAGATCGTATATAAAGGGATGCTAACTACGGTTCAAGTAGGTCAGTTCTATACTGATTTGCAGAATGAACATTTAGAATCTGCCATTGCATTAATACATTCTCGGTTTAGTACGAATACATTCCCAAGCTGGGAGCGTGCGCATCCATACCGTTACATGATCCATAACGGAGAGATTAATACGCTGCGCGGGAATGTGAACTGGATGCATGCTAGACAGGCACAATTCGCAAGTGAAGTATTTGGCGATGATCTGGAGAAAATTAAACCCGTTATTAATCCAGATGGTTCAGATACAGCCATGTTTGATAATACGTTTGAATTTTTATATTTGAGTGGTCGTTCTCTACCTCATGTAGCTATGATGATGGTTCCAGAGCCATGGAACAATCACGATAGCATGGATGAAGCGAAGAAATCCTTCTATGAATATCACAGTACGCTTATGGAACCTTGGGATGGACCTGCTGCGATGGGGTTCTCTGATGGTATTCAGATTGGCGCCATGCTTGACCGTAATGGACTGCGTCCAGCTCGGTATTATGTAACGAAGGATGATTTGATCATATTGTCTTCAGAAGCAGGGGTACTTGATATCGCTCCAGAAGACATTTTATACAAGGATCGTTTACGTCCAGGTCGTATGTTACTAGTGGATACGAAGGAAGGACGCATTATTTCTGACGAAGAAGTTAAGGCGCAGATCGCTTCGGAGCAACCGTATCGTGAATGGCTTGATGAACATTTGATCGACCTCGCTGAACTTCCAGATGCCCCAGAATTTCCAGAACCTAAGCATGATAATATACAGCAATTACAGCAGTCTTTCGGTTATACCTATGAGGAGTTGCGGAAGGTTCTTGAACCGATGGCCTCTACAGGCGCTGAAGCCATAGCCTCTATGGGTTATGATGCTCCGTTGGCTATATTTTCAGAGCGTCCGCAAAGACTTTATAATTATTTCAAGCAGATGTTTGCGCAGGTGACGAATCCTCCTATCGATGCTATTCGTGAGGAAATCGTGACAGCAACGGGAACAACAATTGGACCTGAGCGTAACTTGCTTCATCCGGAACCTGAAAGCTGTCGACAAATTCGACTAGAGACACCGGTACTATCCAATGAAGATTTCGCTAAAATTCGTCATGTTCACCGTCCTGGATTCAAATCGATGACGATTCCGATCTTGTTCATAGCATCCGAGGGTGCGGACGGTCTACGTGATGCATTGAATATACTCTGTGAAGCAGCAGATCGTGTGATTGATAAAGGCCATAACATTCTGATATTGTCTGACCGTGGTGTGGATAAGGACAATGTAGCGATCCCAGCATTACTGGCTGTATCGTGTCTGCATCATCATCTCATTCGCCAAGGTACGCGGACGAAGATTAGTATTCTGTTAGAGTCAGGTGAACCTCGTGAAGTTCATCATTATGCGCTCTTGTTAGGATATGGGGTCAGTGCCGTTAATCCATATCTTGCATTTGAGAGTCTGGATGACATGATCCAGCAGGGAATGTTGCGTGGGATTTCGCATGAGAAGGCTGTGAAGAATTATATTAAAGCCGCTACTAAGAGTGTTGTTAAAGTGTTATCCAAAATGGGGATATCCACCATTCAATCCTACCGTGGTGCGCAAATCTTTGAAGCTGTGGGTCTCCATTCAGATTTTGTAGATCAATATTTCACACGTACACCTTCACGAATTGGTGGAATTGGTCTTGAAGAAGTAGCGTTGGAAACACTGTCTCATCATAATCGTGCATTTACGGATAAAGACGGCAATGATAAAGAACTTGATTCAGGCGGAGAATACCAATGGCGTAAAGATGGTGAAGAGCATCTGTTCAACCCACAGACGATTCACTTATTGCAACAGTCCGTCCGCACGAATGATTATAAGCTTTATAAGAAATATGCTCAGTTGGTTCAAGGTGAGAATGAGCAACGGCTTACGATCCGTTCACTCTTACAGCTCAAACCAGTGGGAAGCTCAGTACCTATAGAAGAAGTTGAATCGGTAGAGTCTATCATGAGAAGATTTAAGACCGGAGCTATGTCCTTCGGATCGATCAGTAAGGAAGCACATGAAAGTATTGCGATCGCGATGAACCGTGTTGGAGGTAAGAGTAATACAGGTGAAGGTGGAGAGGATCCGGCTCGTTTCATTAAAGACAGCAATGGGGACTCTCGCCGGAGTGCAATTAAGCAGGTGGCATCAGGGCGGTTCGGTGTTACTTCTAATTACTTGGTCAATGCTGATGAGATTCAGATTAAGATGGCGCAAGGGGCGAAGCCAGGTGAAGGTGGGCAACTACCGGGTCGCAAAGTTTACCCATGGGTAGCAGAAGTACGTGGATCAACACCAGGTGTAGGTCTAATCTCACCACCACCTCATCATGATATCTATTCAATTGAAGATCTAGCAGAACTTATATATGATTTGAAAAATGCTAATCCACGTGCAAGCATCAATGTGAAATTGGTATCTGAGGTCGGTGTAGGAACGATCGCTGCGGGGGTTGCTAAGGGTCGTGCCGATATTATTCTTGTGAGTGGTTATGATGGAGGAACGGGGGCATCCCCACAAGGATCTATCCGCCACGCTGGACTTCCTTGGGAATTAGGACTTGCGGAGACGCATCAGACGCTTATACTTAATAACTTACGTGATCGGGTTGTTCTGGAAACCGACGGTAAAATGCTCAATGGTCGTGATTTAGCAGTAGCTGCTTTGTTGGGAGCAGAGGAATATGGCTTCTCAACAGCACCTCTAGTTGCTCTTGGTTGTATTATGATGAGAGTCTGTCATATGGATACATGTCCTGTAGGTGTAGCTACTCAGAATCCTGAGCTTCGTAAGAATTTCACAGGCGACCCTGCGCACGTGGTTAACTTTATGAGATTCATTGCTGAGGATATGCGCGAAATTATGGCCGAACTAGGCTTCCGTACCATACAAGATATGATTGGGCGCACAGACTGTCTAGATGCTATTCAGGCCTCGGGACATTGGAAGAAACATGGTGTAGACTTATCTGTCTTACTCCATTCTCCAGAGCTACCTGAAAATAGTACACCCTATAACAGTAAGCATCAGAACCATGAATTAGAAGAGACGCTTGATATGCGCCAGTTACTCGGTTTAGCAGCACCTGCCTTAGAGAACGGGACATTGGTGGAAGGGGTACTCCCAATCACCAATGTGAATAGAGCAGTAGGGACGATCTTAGGTAGTGAACTGACACGTAAATATGGAGCTGTCGGTCTGCCAGAGGATACGATTCAATTTACATTCATGGGTACAGCAGGCCAGAGCTTTGGAGCCTTTGTTCCTAAAGGCATGACATTGACAGTCATCGGAGATTCTAATGACTATGTAGGTAAAGGACTTTCTGGAGGTAAGCTTATTGTGAAGCCTTCACCAAAGTCTACATTTAAAGCCGAAGAGAATGTTATCATCGGGAATACAGCATTCTATGGTGCAACTAGTGGAGAAGCATATATTCGTGGCATCGCGGGTGAGCGGTTCGCCGTTCGGAACTCAGGCGTTAAGGTGGTCGTGGAAGGTGTCGGCGACCATGGTTGTGAATATATGACAGGCGGTCGTGTCGTTGTACTTGGCGAAACGGGTCGTAACTTCGCGGCTGGTATGTCCGGTGGTATCGCTTATGTATACGATAAAGAGGGAACCTTCATTAAAGACTGTAATCTTGAAATGGTATTGTTAGAACGGATAGAGGATGCTGCAGAAGCTGCGGATCTTCGTTCAATGATTCAGAACCATGTGTCTTATACAGGAAGTACTGTTGGACAATGGGTGCTGGATAACTGGAATGAGAGTTTAGGAGCATTTGTCCGTGTTATTCCAAAAGACTTTAAACGGATGACGCAGCAAATTGAGAAAGTACATGAAAGTGGTTTGACTGGAGAAGCTGCGCTTCTTGCTGCTTTTGAAGCAAATATGCGTGAATTAGCTCGTACCGGAGGTAACTAAGCACGGATTTTTCGCATTGACGCAATAAATTATATTCTGGACTTATATTCCTATCGCTTCTTGCGGTCTGAATGTAAGTCTATTTTTTTTCGACAAAATTAGAACCGAAATATTGTCGGATTGCTTCCATTAGACGACAACATATAAACAAATCGTAAGCTATAATATTACAGATTAGGCTTATTGGAATAAGAGCAATCAGGATGAAAACCAATAAATGAAAAGTAGAGTGAGGTATCTTCGATGAAAGATGGAAAAGAAGTGAGTACCGAGGCCCGGTCAAATCGAGAGATACCGGAAAAGAGAGAGTTAGATATTCTGAAAATAATGCAACAATGCGGTATTCATCCTGGAAAGTGGAATGATTACATAGAAGATCAACAGAAATGATATTTCTGGAATTATTGAAGAATTAGTAAACTACTTGAATCTACAAAAAGCCTCAGTTCCAAAGGAAAAACTTTGGAACTGAGGCTTTTTTGTGGGTGGAATGCAGTTATTTCATGATTCGTTCCATACGGACAAAGGCAATAAAACGTTTGGCTTCTTCCTCTGTTAAGCTTCGACCGTCGATCGTCAGATTAATCCGTTCGAGAATTTTATCATCCGATAGTTCTAAATCATCTACGAATTGTCTAACATCTTCATCCATTTCTACATCTGCATGGTTCGTTCGACCAATTAAATAGTCAATAGAAACATCGAATTTATCGGCAAGCTTTGATAATATCTCGAAATCAGGCTTGCGTCGATTTTTCTCATAATGGGAAAGTGATGCTCTTGTAATGCCAATGGAACGAGATAGATCTTCTTGTGTCCACCCTCGTATCTCACGTAGTTCAGCTATGCGATTCCCATGATTCATGAATGATCCTCCCAGTTCGACTTCTAAATCTACTAATTTCCATATTGAATGTCACAAAAAAGAGATAATCCCAAATTATGCTTGACATGATACTATTTGTATCGTAAATTGATACAAAGAGTTACAGAATGTATCAGTGACTAATTATGCTTCCCTGAACAGATGATTTCTAAACATATATAGAATGATCTAAAAAAGCTTTAGTCAAACTATGTAACAAATATGATTCCGAAGGAATGAAGTTATGAATCCCATTATTCATGTCTGGGCCAACCTTTCTCTCAATGCACATATATACGTTAGAGAAGTTGAAGGAAATAAAATAAAGAGCAAGCGTCGCCCCATATTTCTGATGGAATTATGTGATAATGCGATCTGCTTTTTAAGCGATTTAGATCTGCCTATGATGGAAAATGTTATTTTTGGTTTTGACGTTGAAGATTCTAGTTCCGTAGTCAAGCTCTCAGGAAAGCTAGACAGTAAAGGGACTTATGAACAGACATTTCAATACCGTGTCAAACTACATAGCACTAAAGAACATCAATTATATAATACAAGTCTTCTACAGAAGATGCTTCTTAACCTGAATTATTACTTTTCTGCTAGTAAATCACATGAACGCAGAGTGCGCATGAATATTGACGTATCCATTTAAAAGAATATCCCCTATTGAATGAGGATACTTACATTCATTCTACTATAAATTCCTAGGAAGTGCATTAGTTCTAATAAATCATTAAAATGCATAAATGTCTAAGAAGATAAGGGTGATTAAATATTGAGGATGAGAAGATATGATTGATATACATTGCCATATATTACCTGGAATTGATGACGGACCACAATTGTTAGAACAATCTATTGATATGGCAAGAGCTGCAGTAGAGATAGGAATTACGACCATTATTGCTACTCCTCACCACCTCAATGGAAGATATAATACACCTGCTGAACTCGTATTTGAGGCTGTTGATTTATTAAATAATGAATTAAACAATCGTCAAATACCACTGAAAATAGAGGCTGGTCAAGAAATTCATGTTCATCCAGCGTTAATTCATGAATTCTACAGAGGAAACCTTTGTAGCCTTGCTAACAGTCGTTACATGCTACTCGAACTACCCACAAAGCAGGTACCTCCTTTTTTCCAAGATGTACTTCACGAGTTGAAGATAAATGGAATAACGCCCATCATAGCCCATCCCGAACGAAATAGAGAACTTATGAACTCCCGTAGAATGGTTCTGGATTTATTCGAGAAGGGGGTACTATTCCAAATTACAGCTAACTCTATCACAGGACTTTTCGGGAGAAAAGCCCAGAAATTTTGTCTCTATTTATGTAAGAAAAATTACTTACATTTCATTTCATCAGATTCTCATGACTTATATCGAAGGACCTTTGGTTTGCGGACATCTTATTCAACATTAGCTAAGCAGTTTGGTGATGAATATGTAGAACGACTACAACGTAATGCTCTTCGGGTTCTTGAGGATAAACTTATTATTTCTGCTGAATCAGCCAATGTCAGTCGAAATTGGTTACCGTGGTTCTCTAGAAAGCTTTAATACACATATTCAGGAGGAACAATTTATGGAACTTAAGGGATATATGCATTTATTTCGTAAAAGAATTTGGCTTATCGGCGCCATTATTATTGTGGCTTGTACATTCTCAGCTGTGAAGAGTATTTATTATACGGAGCCTATTTATCAAGCCAGCGCTAAGTTAATTGTTAACCAGGCCTATGAACTTGAGGGAAAAGGGCTGCTGGATTATAGCACGTTACAGACGAATATCACCATCATTAACTCCTATATTGAAATTATTAAATCTTCTACTATCATGGAAAGGGTCATTTCTAGCTACCCTGATCTGATAGCAACAGCGAATGAATTGGCTAGTAACATCCATGTGAGTACATATAACAATTCACAGGTGATGAGCTTAACTTATCAGGATACATCTTATAGAAACGCTGCAAAAACTGTGAATAGCATAGCAAAGGTATTTAAATCGCAAATTCCTAACATCATGAAGGTTGATAATGTCACGATTCTAAGTGAAGCGAAGTTAGATGAAGAAGCATTACCTGTGAATATTAATCCAATAATGAGTATTATGATTAGTTTTGTTCTGGGGTTAATGTTTGCCATTGGGTTGGTATTTCTTCTGGATTATTTAGATGACACATTCAAGAATGAAGCTGAACTCGAACTTGAGTTAGGTATGCCAACGCTAGCTGTGATTGCTGCGACACGGAAGAAAGATACCTTTGTTAGTAAGAAATCAAAAAATCAAACACAGGTAGGTGAAGGCAATTATGTCACGGTCAGTAAATAACAATAACCAAGGCTTAATCACTTTGATCAATCCTAAATCGCCAGTATCTGAAGCCTATCGGACGCTTCGGACGAATATTCATTTCTCATCAGTAGATGAACAAATCCAGATTATTATGGTCGCCTCTGCTCAGGCAGGTGAAGGTAAAACGACGACGGTGAGTAATCTAGCTGTTGCTTACGCTCAAGAGGGAAAGAAAGTTCTTTTGATTGATGCCGATTTACGTAAACCCTCCTTACACCGGGTATTTACAGTTTCGAATCAAGCTGGATTAACGAGTGTATTGTCGGGCCAGCATTCCTTTCAAGATGTTGTGAGAGAAACCTATATAGAGAATTTAGAAGTGATTACATCGGGACCTATTCCTCCGAACCCTTCTGAAATGCTAAGTTCGCTGAAAATGCAAGCTGTCTTGGCAGAACTTAAAGATCTATATGAAATTATACTGTTCGATACACCGCCGGTGTTAGCTGTGACAGATGCGTTAATTGTAAGTTCAATGTGCGACGGGGTCCTGTTGGTCGTTAGTTCCAATAAGGTGAAAAAAGAAATGGTAAAGAAAGCAAAGTCTAACTTGGAACATGTGAATGCACGCTTTCTTGGTGTCGTGCTGAACAATGTCAATCTAGGTAAGGATAGACCTTACTACTATTACTATGGAGAGAAGTAGCTCATAGACCATACTCTTATAACTTAGGTAACACCTACTATACCTCTATCATTGTAGGCACTCGGTCATACTGTGGGTTCCTTGGAACCTTAGACGTGAATCGTCAAGGGTGTGACGTGAGGATGGGTTAAATGCCCCTTTTTGCACATTGAAAGTAAGATTTGTACTGCGTTACTTTCATAGAGTAAACCGGTTTAAATCATGCTTTTAAATAAAGATAAAGGATGGGGTGGTAAATGATGAAAAAAGTGAGGAAAGCCATTATCCCTGCGGCAGGTTTAGGCACCCGATTCTTACCAGCTACAAAAGCAATGCCAAAAGAAATGCTACCCATCGTCGATAAGCCTACGATCCAGTACATTGTCGAAGAAGCCATTGCCTCTGGTATTGAAGACATCATTATTGTAACGGGGAAAGGTAAGCGAGCTATCGAGGATCACTTCGATAATGCATTTGAACTGGAGCACAATCTGATCGAAAAGGGCAAATTCGAATTACTTGAAGAGGTTCGTAAATCTTCTAATGTTGATATCCATTATATTAGGCAGAAAGAAGCTAAAGGTCTAGGCCACGCGGTATGGTGTGCTCGTAACTTTATTGGTGATGAACCCTTTGCAGTACTTCTGGGTGATGACATTGTGGTATCTGAAGTACCCTGCACGAAGCAGTTGATGGAGCAGTATGAAAAGACTGGGCACTCTGTAATCGGTGTTCAGGGGGTAGGAATAGACGAGACTAGTCGGTATGGTATTGTTGATTACCATAAATCTTATGGGAAGTTGCACGTTGTGAATGAATTTGTTGAGAAGCCTCCTATGGGTATGGCACCATCGAATTTAGCGATTATGGGTAGATATGTATTGTCGCCAGAAATTTTTCGTTTCTTGGAGAAGCAAGAACTGGGCGCAGGTGGAGAAATTCAATTAACAGATGCTATTCAGAGATTAAATGAATTCCAAGGTGTGTACGCCTATGAGTTTGAAGGTAAGCGATATGACGTAGGTGAGAAGTTAGGATTTATTCTAACCTCTGTTGATTTTGCTTTGAAGAATCGTGAAATTAAGGACCAACTTCTCATTGGGCTTGAACAGTTATTGCTTAGAGAGAAGGAGAACAATTTATTAGTGATGAGAGGTGAGATCTAATGGCCCCTTCTCATAAGAACGAAACAGATGTCTTGGTTGCTGTTACTGGAGAGTTCTACGCTCAGACGAGTACATCCTCACAGGCTAATAAATCTTACTTGTTCTATCATGTAGTAAAACGCTTAATGGATATGTCATTTTCATTATTAGGGATAATCGTGTTGTCGCCTTTATTTCTTATTATTTCTCTTCTTATCAAGATGGAAGATCCCCGTGGAAGTATGTTTTTCTACCAGACTCGGGTGGGTAAGAATGAACGTATGTTTAGGATGTATAAATTTCGCTCTATGGTATCTGATGCGGAGGAACAGTTAGATCTTCTACTGGAGAAGAATGAAATCAGTGGAGCCATGTTCAAGATGAAGGAAGATCCCCGAATTACGAGAATAGGCCGTTTTATTCGTAAAACAAGTATCGATGAGCTTCCACAGTTAGTAAATGTGCTTAGAGGAGAAATGAGTCTCGTAGGTCCAAGACCTCCTTTACCTAGAGAGGTAGATGAATACTCGTCGTATGATAAACAACGTTTGGCAGTAACGCCAGGTTGTACTGGAGTATGGCAAGTGAGTGGTAGGAACAACCTCGATTTTAACCAAATGGTTGAGTTAGATTTAAGATATATCGAGAATAGGGGAGTCGTTCTTGATCTCTCGATTATGCTTAAAACTGTTAAGGTATTGTTCGGTTCGAAGGATGCTTATTAGTAATCAAAAAGTGAGGCGAAGCATAAATGGAACTGAACTCTAAAATTTATATAGCCGGACATAGAGGGTTGGTTGGTTCAGCCATATTAAGAGCGTTACAGAAGAAAGGGTATCGGAATTTAGTATACCGCACTCGCGCAGAGCTCGATTTACGAAATAAAGAAGAAGTAGATCAGTTTTTTGCCACGGAAGAGATTGAGTATGTGTTCTTGGCAGCCGCCAAAGTTGGCGGGATTGTAGCTAACAATGACAATCCAGCAGATTTTATTAGAGATAACTTACTGATTCAAAGTCATGTGATTGACGCAGCATATCAAGCTAAGGTTAATAAACTGCTCTTTCTTGGCTCAACATGTATTTATCCCAGACATGCACCGCAGCCACTGAAGGAAGAATATTTACTGACAGGTGAACTAGAGTCAACGAATAGAGCATATGCAGTCGCCAAAATAGCAGGAATAACGATGTGTCAGTCCTATAATAAACAGTTTGGAACCTCCTTTATTTCGGCTATGCCGACGAATATGTACGGTCCTAATGATAATTTTGATTTGATAAATTCTCATGTATTACCTGCCTTAATTCGTAAATTCCATGAAGCTATGATCAACGATGAATCTTCTGTAGAGGTGTGGGGAACGGGTACCCCGAAGCGTGAGTTTCTCCACTCTGATGATTTAGCAGAGGCATGCTTATTCTTGATGAATCATTATGAACAAGATGAAATCATTAACATTGGCGTTGGAGATGATATTTCTATTAGAGAGCTTGCGGAACTGGTTCAGAAGATCGTTGGTTACGAAGGCGAAATTGTCTTTAACACATCGGCTCCTGATGGAACCCCAAGAAAGTTAGTTGATGTGACAAGGATTAATGAACTAGGATGGACCGCTCAAATTTCATTAGAAGATGGCATTCGGTCCGTATATGCGGCCTTCCGTGATGAAGCATTAATAAAACAATAATTTACCGAATAGTGGAGGGAACGTTATGAAAACGGCTTTAATTACAGGTGTTACGGGGCAAGATGGATCATATCTAGCAGAATTTTTGCTTGAAAAGGGATATAAGGTGTATGGCATGAGAAGACGCACAAGTAATCCTAATTTTGATAATGTGCAGCACATAAAAGATCAAATACATTGGATTTCCGGTGATCTGACAGATGTGGCATCTCTGATTGAAGCGGTTCGTATTTCTAATCCCGATGAAGTATATAACTTAGCGGCGCAATCGTTTGTAGCGGCATCATGGCCTCAGCCACTGGTTACTGGACAGATTACAGCACTTTCGGTTACGAATATGCTAGAAGCGGTTAGAATTATGAAACCAGACGCTAAATTTTATCAAGCTTCTAGTAGTGAGATGTTCGGAAAGGTCATGGAGACACCACAAAAGGAAACAACACCTTTCTATCCAAGAAGTCCTTACGGAGTGGCTAAGGTGTATGGTCATTGGATTACAGTGAACTACCGAGAGAGCTTCAACATGTTTGCTTGTTCCGGGATTCTATTTAATCATGAGTCTCCAAGACGTGGAGTAGAGTTCGTAACTCGTAAAATAACGGACGCTGTAGCCAGAATCAAGCTTGGATTACAAGATGAGCTTCGACTAGGCAACTTGGATTCTCTTCGTGATTGGGGTTACGCGGGTGATTATGTCAAAGCGATGTGGTTAATGTTACAGCAAGATGAACCCGAAGATTACGTTATTTCAACAGGGGAAATGCATTCGGTCAGAGAATTACTTGAAATTTCATTCTCCTATGTAGGGTTGGACTATAAAGACTATGTTGTGATCGATCAAGAATTTGTAAGACCTGCTGAAGTGGATTTATTGTTAGGAGATTGTACTAAGGCTAAGGAAAGATTAGGTTGGACATTGGAAGTAGGGTTTGAGAAGCTGGTCCATATGATGGTAGATGAGGATTTGAAGCGGTTGAGAAGACATGCTGAAGGAACGCTCGTTATCAATTAATTCTGTGATCATTGTCCAAGGAGAAGTAAATAACATGCAAAAAGAAAGAATCATCTTTCATACACTATACGGATCATTGCTAGGTTGCTTTTTCTTAGGTACTTTGCTCATCTATCAAAGCAATCCTATCATATTGAATGTAAAGTATCTCATGTTTCTTATGATTATCATCTACTATTCAATATCAATGAAACAAGATAAAAGTAAGAAGGTTCATATTTT
Source organism: Paenibacillus sp. DS2015 (assembly GCF_050433705.1). Taxonomy (NCBI): domain Bacteria; kingdom Bacillati; phylum Bacillota; class Bacilli; order Caryophanales; family Paenibacillaceae; genus Paenibacillus; species Paenibacillus sp. DS2015. The sequence goes on from NZ_JBNPWS010000003.1 coordinate 101,741, forward strand.
CAAAGTCATATTGATTTTATTGTTCGGATATACAATACCTACTTTAATTAATTTATTTATTAGTGGAGATATACAAATTTTATTTAATATTCTTTTAACGTGTATGTATATTTACTTTCTATTTATTACAACAAAAGTGTTAGATGAATTTAATTATTTTCATGAGTTAATAAAGGTTTTTTGGGTCTCACTTTTAGTGTTTATTTGTTTAGTAGTATTTATTAATGGACTGAACTTACTCAACATAACGAACATTCAGGCCGCATTTAATTTGGAGGAACGCTCCCGTCAGACCTATGGGTTGAGACATCCTAATACGCTAGGCAACCTATGCTTCATCTTTAATGTTCTTACAATATACAAGGTTACATATTTGAAAACGACAAAACTAAAAACTTGTATAGATTTGGGCGTTATGGCATTGGTTATTATGATTATGCTTACCTCTGGTAGTAGAACAGCTTTATCAGCTTCACTTTTATTTTTAATTCTGTTTGTTTTGAACAGGGTTATTTTTTTTAGATCACAAATCGTAAACCGGATCTCGATATTATTTACTGTACTGATCTTGATCGTAACATTGCTAGTTTCATTGAATTACATTAAAGGATTAGATTACAAAGAGCTTCTTTCCAATACCAACAGGTTCTACAACTGGATTTACACACTAGATTATTTGAAATTTCATCATATGAATCCATTTACGGGACTTGGCTATTACAATATGAGCTATTTCTATAATGTTATGGAGTTCTCGGCGAAACTGATGACGGATAACTGGTATATATTAACTTATATAACAGTAGGTTATATAGGTCTATTTATTTTCTCTATCGTGCTTTTAATGATTGTTCGTAATTTAGTAATGTTTCAGGATAAATACAAGGATCCTCAGTTCTCTTTTTTTGTGAGTTTATTGGTTGTCTGTATGTATTATTCTATCTTTGAAGTCATGTTATTTGTACCTAGTGAATTGTTAAGCTTACTTCTGTGGACTAGTATTCTGTATAACTTTGAACGGATATCGAATTTATTATCAAACAAAGAACAATTATCCATTGATCGAAGTCTTCTTAAGACAACTAGAACTAGAACAGGAGAACTACTCGGACAAGGTTATTCAGCGGTTACAACGAATCAGCATTCTAAATTGTAAATCAGGAATAGTGATCAACGATGATTAGAAAAGGTAAACAGTTACTACAAGATCGCTCAAATCCAGTGTGGGTATTTCTTAATCAATTTTATGCTAGAGGTGCGGTAGCACTAAAGTTTCTAATTATTGCCCGGATTCTGGGGCCCGATTCAGTGGGTTTGATTAGTGTCGCACTGATTTGTTTAGCTTTGATGGAGTCACTTACAGAGATGGGAATTACACAGGCAATCGTCCAGCGAAAAGAAGACCCTTCTCAGAAGCAACTGGATACGTTATGGACATTTTTATTTATAAGAGGCGCCCTTATTACAGTGGTTATGATTGCTGGAGCTCCTCTGTTAGCTGATTTGTTTCATGCACCGAATTCTATATTTCTAATTTATCTAGTTGCCTTTGTGCCTTTGTTTCGTAATAGTGCAAGTATTAAATTATATGTGCAAACTCGAAATAGAAATTTCAAATTGACAAGTATGATTCAAGCGATTACGATCAGTGCCGATTTTATATTATGTATTACGTTAATGATGTACAATCCTTCACCGATCTCGTCGATCATGAGTTTATTAATAGCTGAAATATTAAGAACAATCGTGACCCATGTAGTGTTGAAGACTAGACCCAAACTTTCCTTCGATTTCAAATCGATAAAAGATGTCACTAGCTACGGTAAATGGATATGGGGTCATAGTATCTCGGCATTTATGTTTAACCAGTTGGATAAAATCATTGCAGCGAGATATTTGGGCACGGTTATGCTAGGTCAGTATCAAATGGGTCAGAAGTTGAATCAAATGGCGTTAACGGATGTTTCTTTTGCCTTTAGTCAGTATTTGTTTCCTAATTATTCAAAAATGATTCGGGAGTCGAATCCGCAACTTTACCGTTTCTACAGGGTGAATATGAGCTTAATGATTGGTTTCTGTGCGCTAACCTCCGTCTTGATCATGAATAATTCAGAATTTATTATTAGGTTGATCTTAGGAGAAAGCTGGTTAGCTTTGACTGATATCATGGTATTGCTAGCGATTAGTGCAAGTCTTGCAGCTATTGTTAATATTTCGGATATGTTCGTGCGAGCCCTGGGAAACCCCAAATTAGTGATGATCTTGACGTACTTTCAAGTGTTTGTATATGTCAGTGTGCTATTGATCGTAGGACATTTAACGGTTCAGACCTTGATTATAGCGAGTATTATCTCATTGCTTGTGACGAATGGTTTTCTATTTGGTTATATTATTTATTGTGCGGATAGGTCGATCATGATGGACCTTGTGAAGAGCGGCTTGGTAACCCTTACGTTATCAGCAGTTCTTTTTGCTATATCAATAATCATTGAGGGTCCATTCCTTCATTTCGCATGTTCATTCATTGTGTATTTAGGGTTGTTATTGATGGAATATAAACTAGCTACAAGAAGTAATAAGGTCAGTAGGAGCAACCTAAATACTTCACATGCTGCAATGGAGTGAGGGTTCAGGGGCGTGGAATATTCACTTGCTAGCTCATAAATTGAGAAAAGGTGATATAGAGATCATGAGAATTCTTCATGTAATAGCTAATGTAGCTACAAGGTATGGTGGACCGACTCAAGCGCTTATGGGGATGGCCAAAAGTTTGGTTGTGACTGGAAGTGAAGTGACCATTTATACAACGAATCAAGATGGGAATGGCGTTCTGGATGTTCCACTTGAGATTCCTATTATGAAGGACGGTGTGGAAATTCGTTACTTTCCAATCCAGAGCCCACGTTTTTTTGGAACCTCCATTCCTATGGCAAGAGAGCTAAAGCAAGAATTGAAGCGTGGTAAATATGATATTGTCCATATCCATTCTTTATATTTATTCCATGGCGCTGTTGTTGCTCATTATTGTCGTAAATATGGCATTCCTTACATCGTGAGCCCGCATGGATCTTTAGATCCTTATATCCATAAAAGACATCGAAAAAGAAAAGCATTCATTGAGTTATTGTTTGAGAACAAAAATTTGAATCATGCATCAGCGCTACATTATACAACCGAAGAGGAAAAGGTGCTGGCGAGACCCTTTATTAAGCATGATCGTAGCTTTGTGGTCCCCAATGGCCTGTATATTGAGGAATATGAGGGTCAGGTCGTTCTAGGCTCATTTAGAGAAAAGTATCCTGAGATGAACAACAAGAAAATCATTCTTTTCTTTAGTAGATTAAATTTTAAAAAGGGACTTGATCTGTTAATTGAAGCATTTGTGAAGGTGGTCGCTGAGAAGGATGATGTACATCTGGTGATCACGGGACCTGATAATGAGGGCTATGGACAGATCGTCAAAGGCTGGATTCAAGCTAAAGAATTGCAAGATCATGTTACATTTACAGGGATGCTCACGGGCCAGGATAAGTTAGCAGTCTTGAGGGAATCAGACTTGTTCGTGCTTCCTTCATATTCAGAGAACTTCGGAATCGCTGTAATTGAAGCGATGATATGTGGTTTACCTGTCATTATCTCGAATAAAGTGAATATTTGCCATGATTTAATCAACCATCAGGCAGGTGAGGTTGTGAATTGCGATTCAACGGAGTTAGCTGCAAGTATATTGAAGCTTCTTGATAATCCAGAATACGCTAGTAGATTAGTTGAGAATGGAATGAGGCTTGTAGAGAGTCAATTCCAATGGTCTAAGGTCGGTGAGAGTCTAAACAACAATTATAAGTCCATTCTAAATTTATAGAGAAGCAAGGAAAAGTGATTAACCATGATGACTAAAATGAAGAAAGTATTCCATGACCCATCCAATCCGGTATGGGTATTTCTCAATCAGTTTTTCTCAAGAGGTGCAGTAGCATTAAAGTTTCTACTTATAGCTCGGATTCTAGGGCCTGAGTCCGTCGGATTAATTAGTGTAGCGCTCATTTGTTTAGCCCTGATGGAGGCTATGACGGAGCTTGGCATGCTGCAAGCCATTGTTCAGAGGAAAGAGAATCCTACGAAGCAACAACTGGATACACTATGGACCTTTCTATTTCTAAGAGGTGTAGCGATCACTGTCACTATGATCTGTGTAGCACCACTCATGGCACACGTTTTCAATGCATCTAACGCGGTGTTGATGATTTATTTAATCGCTTTTGTACCGCTCTTTCGCAATAGCGCGAGCATTGGATTATATGAGCAGATTAGAGATCGGAACTTCAAATTGACCAGTACGATTCAGGCCGTTACGGTAAGCATCGATTTCATCCTGTGCGTCATTCTGATCCTGTATAATAACTCCCCTATATCCGCAATCTTAAGTATGCTAATTGCGGAAATCGTGAGGACAATCGTGACGCATATCGTGTTACATACAAGACCCAAATTTTCATTTGCTTTTAAATCGATCAAAGATATAACAAGTTATGGCAAATGGATATGGGGCCATAGTATTTCATCTTTTGTTTTCACACAAATGGATAAGGTGATTGCATCAAGATTTCTCGGGGTAACCATTCTTGGGCTCTATCAAATGGGGCAGAAGTTGACCCAGATGGCTATCGCTGATATCTCATTTGCATTTGGACAGTATTTATTTCCTACTTTCTCCAAAATGAATCGTGAATCCAGTCGAACATTGTATTTATTTTACAGAGTGAATTTTAGTTTGATGATTAGTTTTTGTGCTCTAACCTCGATATTCATGGTGAGTAATTCAGAATTCATCATCCGATTCATATTAGGGAATAGTTGGATGTCCCTCATTGATATTATGGGGCTCTTGGTGATCAGTGCGAGTCTAGCGGCAACTGTAAATATCTCCGTGATGTTTGTAAGGGCGATTGGTAATCCGAAATTGGTTACGATCTTAACGTATGTTCAAGTTGCAGTGTATGTTATCGTGCTGTTGATCATAGGGCATGTCACCGTGAATACGTTGATTCTAGCGAGTATTATCGGGTTAATGATCACAAATATGTCGTTGCTAGGTTACATTGTATATCGCGCTGACACGCCGATGGTTATGGATCTGGTTAGAAGCTCTTTACTAACGTTATTGTTATCAGCATCCTTATGGGGGACCTCGATCATCTTTCAGGGGCAATGGTTACATTTCATCATCACACTAGGGATGTACTTCCTCTTGATAGTCACAGAGTACAAAATAGCGCTTAAACGTAGTCATACAAGTAAACAACACATTGATATTCTAGAAGGTGCATTGGAAAGTAACTGAAACTTGACTTAAATCTACATATTTTCTTCGTACTAGCTTATAAATGTTAAGAAAAGGTGATGAGAATATAATGAAAATTCTTCATGTAATTGCTAACTTAGCAGCAAGGTATGGAGGACCGGCTCAAGCTATTATGGGGATGACAAAAAGTTTAGCCGAAATGGGAAACGAAGTGACCATTTATACAACGAATCAAGACGGAGAAGGTGTTCTAGATGTGCCATTGGATGTACCCATTATAAAAGAGGGGGTTGAGATTCGGTATTTTCCTATTCAGAATCCACGCGTCTTTGGCACATCTCTTCCCTTAGCTAGGAGGCTTAGAAGTGAATTGAAACAACATAAGTACGATATTGTTCATATTCATTCACTCTATTTATTCCACGGAGCTGTGGCAGCTCATTACTGTCGCAAATATGAAATTCCTTACATTGTAAGGCCTCATGGAACTTTAGATCCCTTCTTATATCATCGGAATAGAAAGAAAAAGGCGGTTGTAGAGCTATTATTTGAGAACAAGAATTTAGATTATGCATCAGCCCTACATTATACGACTGAAGAAGAGAAAGTGCTTGCCAGACCTTTTATTACTCATGATCGTAGTTTTGTGGTTCCTAATGGGCTTTATTTGGATGATTATCAAGATAAGGTTGTTGCAGGATCCTTTCGAATGAAGTTTCCTGAAACTGAAAATAAAAAAATCATTCTTTTTTTCAGTAGATTAAATTTTAAAAAAGGTCTCGATTTATTAATTGATGCCTATGCGACGGTAGCTTCCATGAAGGATGATGTGCATTTAGTCATTACGGGTCCTGATAATGAAGGGTACGGTGAGACCGTCAAAGGCTGGATTCAAGAGAAGGGCATCGGGGATAGAGTCACATTCACAGGCATGCTAACAGGTCAGGAGAAGTTACAAGTGCTGAAGGATTCAGACATGTTCGTGCTTCCTTCGTATTCTGAGAACTTTGGCATTTCTGTAATTGAAGCCATGATCTGTGGCTTACCTGTTGTGATATCAAATAAGGTGAACATTTTCCGTGAGTTGATCGAATATGAGGCAGGCGAGGTTGTGAATTGTGATTCGACGGAATTAGCCATAAGTATGATGAGAATTCTGGATAATCCAGATTATTCTGAACAAATAATTGAGAATGGCAAGAGACTTGTTGAGAGTCAATTCCAGTGGTCGAAGGTGGGCGAGAGCCTGAACAACAATTACAAGGCCATTCTAAATATGTGAAAAAATAAGCAATGATTATAGAAATTGATTTACAAATAACCTATAGTGCGTGTTCAAAAAGTCGATTAGGCCTCTTGATATGCTTCGTGATCAAAAGATGACTTTTTGAACAACCTCTTGTAGAAAGGTAACGGTGTTCATGTCGAGGAAAATACCAGTGTCCGTTGTGATTATGACCAAGAATGAAGAGAATAACATTAGGAAATGTATCCATTCCGTTCAAGATTTCAGCGAGATATATGTAGTTGATTCTAATAGTACGGATCAGACGCTAGAGATTGCCCATTCTTTGGGGGCTAAGGTTGTGAATTTTACTTGGGATGGAAAGTATCCGAAAAAGAAGCAATGGGCGTTAGAACAGCTACCTTTTCAGAACGATTATGTTTTTTATGTCGATGCGGATGAAGAAGTTACCCCTAAATTGAATGCGGAAATAAGAAATATATTTGAAGCGAAGGACACGGCGGCGGGTTATTTCGTGGGTTATGATTATGTATTTATGGATAAGGTATTGAAGCATGGACATCAAGTATATAAGCTAGTCATTTTTGATAGGAAGAGAGGCAAATTTCTAGATTACGACGATTTAGATGCCAATAATATGTGGGAAGTGGAAGGACATTATCAACCTCAGATTGATGGCAAAGTTGCGATATTTAAAGAGAAGATGGTTCATAACGACCATGATTCTATCTTTGATTATTTCGCGAGACATAATCGTTATTCGGATTGGGAAGCACATGTGAGACTTAATGGTGCACTCAGTAATCCGCAAGAGTCACAACCCCTTCATCGGGTGATACAAAAGAAACTTTTCAATGCAATGCCTTTTAAATGGGTTATTGCTTTTTTTCATTCCTTTGTACTGAAGTTTGGTTTTCTGGATGGTTCATCAGGGTTCCATTTCGCTGTTGCAAGAGCGATGTATTATTGGCAGGTAGAGGTCAAAATGAGGGAATTAAAAAGCAAGTCCAGCAAAACAAATCAAATCGGTAAACAAGTTAAGGTATGAGGAATAGAATTAGATTGGATCTGTACAATCAATCCGGATATTCAAGAGGTCGAAGTGGAGCCATTGTATTGTTATGGTGGCTTGTTCAGGGGAGTCTATTTCGCTTTTCACTGCACCCGATGTACAAATGGCGTAATTTTCTGTTGCGCTGTTTCGGGGCGCAGATTGGTCAGAATGTTCAGATTAGAGCCTCTGCTAAGTTTACATATCCATGGAAAGTAAAGATTGGTAATTACTCATGGATTGGTGATCAAGTAGAGTTCTATAGCCTGGATCATATTGAGGTTGGGGAGCATTGTATCGTATCTCAGAGAAGTTATCTCTGTACGGGTACGCATGACATTTATGACATTAAGTTTTCATTGCTTACGAAGCCAATTAAGATCGAAGACGGTGCTTGGGTCGCTAGTGATGTATTCGTGTATCCCGGGGTTACGATCGGTGAAATGGCCGTTATTGCAGCTAGAAGTACCGTAACCAAGTCTATTCCTGCGAATGAGATCCATGCCGGTGCCCCCGCACAATTTATGAAGATAAGATTTGAATCCGCGGATGAATTGATTTATATGAGAGAGGTTATGGGATGAAGCCGAATATTGTATTTGTCATTAATTATTTCCACCCTGATTATGCTTCTACAGGTCAACTGTTGACGGAGTTATGCTTGCATCTCCAGCATGAATTTAATATTACGGTCATTGCGGAGCAGCCGAAGTCAATGGAAATGGGTAGTAAGCACAGGTATTCCTATGATCAGTTGGAGAACATTCGAATTATTCGTATCCGGCTTCCTGAAGTGAATAAGAGGAACAAAGCCAGTAGGTTGAGATACATTGCAACCTACTTTTTTTATGCCGTGTTCATATTACTTAGGCAAAAGAAAACTGACTTTATCTACACGATCTCACAACCGCCGATTCTAGGTGGACTCATTGGAACGATAGGTAAGATACTGAAGCGAGCGAAACACATTTACAACATCCAGGATTTCAATCCTGAACAGGCAGAGGCTGTTGGGTTTAATAAGAGCAAGTGGTTATTAGGGGCTGCGAGATGGATGGATACCCAGAATTGTAAAATAGCTGACCACATTATTACGGTTGGTCATGATATGCAGGACACATTAGAGAAACGCTTCTCTTACCGTAATGTGACCTCCAATACAGTGATTCACAATTGGACGGATGAGGAAGATATTGTTCCACTGCCGAAGACACATCCTCGTGTATCTGAATTTATAGCTGACAATGGGCTCAAAGGGAAGTTTATTGTAATGTATTCTGGCAACTTAGGGCTATATTATGACCTTGAGAATTTGATCCGTACAACGGAACAATTCAGAGGATTCAAGGATTTAGTGTTTCTCTTTATCGGTGAAGGTGCCGTGAAGGCTCAAATGCAAAAGTATGTGGAGGAACATAAGATTGAACAAGTGCGTTTTCTAAGCTTTCAACCGAAGGAGAATTTGAAATATTCTCTGAACGCAGCTGATATTCATTTAGTTGTTAATCAGAAAGGGATTAAGGGTGTATCTGTCCCAAGTAAGATTTATGGTGTGATGGCTGCGGGTAAACCTGTATTAGGGGTGCTTGAACAAGGAAGTGAAGCGCATCGTTTAATCGAGAATAGTGAATGTGGTCTGTTGGTCGAGCCCCAGCAATATGATGAATTCGTAAAACGATTGAAAACCATGTACTTCATGGATAGGAATAAATTAAAGGGTTGTGGGTTGAGTGGTAGGGCATATCTGGAAAGACATCTGAAAAGAGAAACCGCGATGGGTAAATACCGGGATTTACTTCAGAAGTTAAGTTCTTGATAGAGATGGAGCGAACCAGATTTATGTGTTGAGATTTCATGAAAATGACTGGATAGGGGGGGAGCCGGATGAAGCTGGTTCTATTATCAGGAGGATCGGGTAAGCGATTATGGCCATTGTCGAATGATGCTCGATCGAAGCAGTTTCTCAAAGTGCTGGAAGATGATAATCATGAGATGGTATCGATGGTACAGCGCGTCTGGAAACAGATTGAAGCGAACGATTTAAGCCATGACAGTTATATTGCTACGGGTAAGTCTCAAGTAGAGATTATGCAAAGTCAGGTAGGAGAGCTAATTCCACTAATTATCGAACCTGATAGACGAGATACATTTCCAGCGATTGCATTAGCTGCGACATATCTTTATTCGGTTAAGAGTGTCAGTTTACAAGAGGTAATTGCCATACTGCCTGTAGATCCTTATGTGGAGGATCACTTCTTTGAAACGGTTAAACACTTGGAGCAGACCTTGAAGAAGAGCAGGGCGGATATTGCATTAATCGGTGTGAAACCAACGTACCCATCATCTAAATATGGGTATATTATTCCCGAGTCAGTGACGAATGAAGAAGCTGGGTTTATTAAAGTAAATCGATTTCAAGAAAAACCCTCTGAAGAAGAAGCTGCCGAGCTCATCTCTAAGAATGCATTATGGAATTGCGGCGTGTTTGCTTTTAAACTTGATTATATCATTTCGTTACTTGAAGCGAGGGGGCTACCCATTCAATATGATGAGATGCTGAAGCAATATGGTAAATTACCAAACATAAGCTTTGATTATGAAGTCGTAGAGAAGGCCAATGAGATTGCTGTAATCACTTATGATGGTTATTGGAAGGATTTGGGAACCTGGAATACACTAACAGAAGAAATGGGAAGTTATCAAATTGGTAAAGGGATTATTAGTAAGGATTGTGTGAATTCCCATCTCATTAATGAGCTAGATATACCGGTTACATTATTAGGAATATCAAATATTGTTGTTGCTGTAAGTCCAGATGGCATACTTGTAACAGATAAAAGCGCAAGCCCCCGGATTAAGGAACTCGCCAACTATGATCAAGGGCCGATGTATGAGGAACGGCAGTGGGGTTGGTGTAGAGTATTGGATATTCAGAATTATGAGAATGGCGATCATGTCATTACGAAGAAGGTAAGTATTCAACCAGGTAAGAATCTGAGTTATGTCATGAGCAGGAATAGGCAGGAAGTATGGACGATGGTAAAGGGAAAAGCTGAATTCATTCATAATGGGAATTATATGATCGTGAAAGCCGGGAATGTGTTACACATACCTGCAAAAACGTTGCATGGATTAAGAGCTATTAATGAAGTTGAATTTATTGTTGTGCAGACGGGACCAGCCAAGAGTGAAGAAGATATCGTAGAGTTCTATACCACTTGGTCAGAGATTGAGGAGCACTGCATTAAAATATAGACGATGTAAAAGAGGTTAGCCAGCGTGACTACTTTATGCTTTTATGTGTCAGATTATGGGTATGGTCATGCAGCTCGAAGTATTGCGTTAATTAGGAACTTATTGGAGGAGCCCGCGTTACAACAGATGAATCTGATCATTTGTACCGGTGATGTCATGTCATTCATGAAGTCCTCACTTCCTGCTAACAATAGAATTTGCTATAGAAAAGTGAAGCTTGATGTAGGATATATTCTCAAACAAGGCACGATTGAAGTGGATCCCCTAGAGCTGCAACAACAATATAACGAATATATAGAATCCTTCCCTTTGCTAATCGAGCAAGAGAGGGATTTTCTTCTGTCGGTTGATTGTAGTCTGGTCCTGTCTGATATCTCTCCAGTGCCCTTTGCCTCGGCTGATCTGTTACATATACCTTCTATAGGGATATCTAATTTCACGTGGTATACGGGGTATGGTGATGCTCTAGAAGAGTCATATCTAGCATTGCTGAAGCAGGCATATGACAAAATGGATTATTTCATTAGTTTAGCAGGATCGCGGGAACCTAGTTGGGGAAGAAAGGGAACCTTAGAAGTGGATTTCTATAGCCGTGAAGTTGATATTGAAGAATCTCATAGGATTCGTAAGAGACTGAACGCATACGGGGATAAAATAGTCATCTATTTCTCAATTGGAATGAGTATTCATATCGCTGACATCGTTGAAATGGAGATGTGGAACGATGAGCAGTGTATGTTTATCGTTTCTTCAAATGTAGATATACAAGGCGCTAACATTATGAGAATTCCTTCAACGTATACCGAATCACAGAATTACATGGATGCCTCAGATTTGGTTATTACGAAGCCGGGTTGGAGTACGATTAGTGAGGCATATCAGTTGCGGAAACCTGTAGTACTACTCGATAGAGGTTGCATGCCGGAGGACAGAAATACGATCGAGGCTGTGAGGAACAAGCTAGCGATCCATTTAGTGAAATGGGAAGAGTTAAAAACAATGAAGAATATAAAAGAAGAACATTCTACGTTATCTAATTCTTTTAAAGAACATTCTATGCATGTAGATGTTGATCATAATCATGAGGTTCCCATGCAGCGCATCGTGGGTTTTATAAATGGAATCGTTGATAAACAACGTCAGTATTTAGGAGGAGTTTACTTATGAGGTTAACCGTTATTGGTACGGGTTATGTTGGGCTAGTGTCCGGCGTGTGTTTTGCTGATCTAGGGAATCATGTTATCTGTGTAGATAAAATTGCGGACAAAATTGATAGGTTGAACCTGGGAGAGGTTCCAATATATGAACCTGGGCTTAAAGAATTAATTGAGAAAAATGTAAAAGAGGGACGTTTAAGTTTTACTACTGATTTAGAAAGTGCCGTCATTCAATCTGAAATTATTATTCTAGCCGTTGGCACGCCATCGCTTCCGAGTGGTGAAGCTAATTTAAGTTATATTATGCAGGCGGCACAGGATATCGCTTCTGCTATGGACAGTTACAAAATTATTGTGACGAAGAGTACGGTACCCGTAGGTACGAATGAGAAAATACAAAATATCATTTCACAACATACGTACCATCCTTTTGCCATCGCTTCCGTTCCAGAGTTTCTTAGAGAGGGTACCGCTATTAAAGATACGATGAATCCAGATCGCATTGTGATTGGTTCATCAAATGAGGATGCTCTTGATAAGCTTATCAGTCTACACTCACCGCTTACCCCCAATATCCTTACTACAGATCTCCGGTCAGCGGAGATGATCAAATACGCATCGAATGCTTTCTTGGCAACGAAGATATCGTTTATAAATGAAATCGCGAATATATGTGAAAAGGTTGGAGCGGATGTTACAAGAGTAGCGGAAGGGATGGGCTATGATAAGCGCATTGGTCAATCCTTTTTGCAAGCGGGAATAGGGTATGGAGGGTCGTGCTTTCCTAAAGATACGCAAGCTTTAATTCAGATTGCTGGAAATGTAGATTATGACTTTAAGCTCCTGAACTCAGTCGTGGAAGTAAATAAGGACCAGCGTTTCAATGTTATTCGTAAATTACAAGAAGCACTTGGGTCATTATCTGGTCGGACGATCGGGATCTGGGGGCTAGCATTTAAGCCAAATACAGATGATGTTAGAGATGCTCCAGCCACTGAAATCATTCAGAATTTGATTGAACGAGGTGCTTTAGTGAGAGCTTATGACCCTATTGCGACAAGTAATTTCAGGAAAGAAGTGGATAGCCCTTCTATTCATTGGTCCGAGAGCGCCCTAGAAGCTGCAGCAGGATGTGATGCGGTTTGTTTACTGACGGAATGGGATGAGTTTGCTCAAGTTGATTTAACTGAATTAGCCCAGTGTATGAATACTGCGGTTATGATTGATGGTCGGAATCTATACAACAAGGAAGAGATCGAACAGTCATCTTTTATTTATTATTCTATAGGTCGCCCTAGTGTCACGAATATAGGCGATAAAATAACGCTTCTATTATAGGTATAGGAGTCAAGGGGAGCGGGCATGAAATTAGGGTTGAAGATATCCATATGGGTGTTATCTATCGTGGTTATAGTTATTTCTGGGTATGTGTTGTATATATATCAATCGGTTAAGACGACTGCTAATGATATTTATGAGCCAAGGGAACCTGTACAGACTATCGTCGTTAATCAAGACCCGCAAGGGGGGGATCCCAAGCGAAGACAAGAGGTTAGTTTAAAAGATAAGGACTCATTTACAGTTCTTGTCTTGGGAGTAGATCAACGTGAAAATGACCGTGGTCGCTCAGATACGATGATTGTATTAACTGTAAATCCGATCAAACAGTCCATTCTTATGTTTAATATACCTAGGGATACTCGAACAGAAATAGTGGGGCATGGAACAGTCGATAAAATTAATCATGCTTATGCCTTTGGTGGCACAAGTATGTCAATTCAGACGGTTGAGAAGTTTCTGGACTATCCCATCGATTATTATATCAAGATGAATATGGAAGGATTTATTCAGATTATTGATTTATTAGGTGGGGTTAAAGTGAATAATCCTTATGCATTTAACATGGAGGGTCATTCGTTTCAACAGGGGAATCTGCAATTAGATGGTGCGGAGGCCTTGCTCTTCTCTCGTATGAGATATGACGATCCCAAGGGAGATTTGGGTCGAAATAGTAGGCAACGAGAAATCATTCAGAAGATGTTAAAGAGTGGAATGCAGATATCTAGTATTATACATATCCAATCCATGATTAAAGAAGTGGGGGATAATGTTAAGACAGATATTAACTTTGATAATATGAAGAAGCTTGTAACAGACTATCGTTCAGATCTCAAAACGATAGATATGGTAGAAGTGAGAGGACAGGGGCAGAAGATGAATGGTATCTATTATTACATTGTCGATGCAGCAGAACGTAGTCGTATACATGAAGTGATGATCGAGCATTTGAATCAGTCGGACGTACAGAAATAATAAGTATTTGGAATAGAGGACATGTCTATTATACGGAGCGACTAGTCCTATTGTGATACAATTTATATCGTTATGGAGTTGAATTAATCCCTTTTCTTTGATCGCTCCGTAATTAGACGTGACTTCTTTCTACAATTCAAAGTTTGAATGTATAAAAGGAATGGATGTAATGATAAATGGAGGATAATACATATGGTTCAATTGGTGAGAAATTCTGAGGGTATACTTGAAGCAGAGCTAGAGGGAAAGAAATATAGTCATGTTAAATTAATTCGGAAATTCCCCTTTACGATGCCAGATCAATATATCTCGGTACGCACCCAGGAAGATGAGGAAGTTACACTGATCACCAATATTTCAGTATTGGAAGAAGCAAGTCGTAGAGAAGCAGAACAGGAGCTTCAAGCTTACGATATGATTACACAAATCCTAAATGTTATTTCGATAAAGAGAAGCGAAGACCTATGGCTATGGACGGTGGATACGGATTATGGAAGAATGGTGGTTCGGATGAATGAGAGATTTGAGAATCTACACCCTCTAAGTCCAAGTCGATGGATTCTAACAGATATTGAAGGTCGTAGGTTTACTCTATCTAATAATTAGATCTGACAACCCTCACATTATAGGAATTCCTTGACATTGCAATAAATGTCAAGTACATTACTGTTAATGATACAATATGTAACTATTTGTGTAGTAGTCGATACATTTTGTCGAATAACAGAAATGATTCCGTGAGGGGAAGGTCTTCGCTTGATTGAATATAATCAATTTTTCTGCGTTTATTGTGAGAAAATGGTCCGATGGGATAAGAACAGTGTGATTTTCAAAACAGGATTTTATAGATCTAACATAGCTATGGGCTACTGTGCAGAATGTATTCACAATCAACCTGAAATTTATCAAGTATGTAATATTGTGGAGAAATAAACGAGATAATATGCTAAACTATGTTGTGGAACAAGAAGATTAGACCAAGAAGGTTGTTATTCGGTAAAGGAGTGAATATGATGCAGCAAGAGCCAGTGGTTCGGCTAGAGGGTGTTTCGAAGATTATTTCTTCAAAAACAATAGTGAATAATCTTTCTTTAGATATCGAACCAGGCCAAGTTTTCGGGTTCCTAGGACCCAACGGGGCAGGAAAGACAACAACAATCCGCATGATGGTTGGATTAATTTCTATTAGCAAGGGCGACATCGTAATCTGTGGCCACAGTATTACCAAGGAGTTCGAGAAAGCAATTACACATGTTGGAGCTATTGTGGAGAACCCAGAGATGTATAAATTTCTGACTGGGTATCAGAATTTACGACATTTTGCTCGGATGATGTCGGGTATTACGGAAGAAAGAATACAAGAGGTCATCAAGCTTGTTGGATTAGGTAATCGAATCCATGATAAGGTCAAAACCTATTCTCTTGGTATGAGACAGAGATTAGGTGTAGCCCAAGCGATACTTCATCGCCCGAAGCTTCTTATTCTGGATGAGCCGACGAATGGCCTGGATCCACAAGGGATCCGTGAATTACGTGATTATTTACGACATTTATGTAAGATAGAGGGTACGACGGTGTTCGTCTCGAGTCATCTACTCTCTGAGATGGAACTGATGTGCGATCGTGTAGCTATCATTCAGAATGGTTCCCTCATTGATGTTCGTCAGTTAAAAACGGAGGATGGTATCGCAGTCTCAGCATCTGAAATTGCCTTTGATGTAAGTGATCCACAGCAAGCTGCGCTAGTTCTTAGTGTAGATCGAGTGGAGAATAATCTACTGGTTATGCGAGCGTCACGTGAGGAAGTGGCAGATATCAATGCCCGTTTGGTTCAGGCCGGAATTAAAGTATACGGCATTCGCGAGGTAACACGCTCCCTAGAAGATCAATTTTTGGAAATGACGGGAGCTGATCAGATTGTCTAGTTCTTTTGTTAATCTTGTGTTAAATGAGAATATGAAAATTTATCGTCGTATTCGTACATGGATTATGATATCTATCTTAGTCGTTATATCCATACTTCTGCCCTTTTTGTTTTCTTTTTCAACGGGATTCGAACAACCGAATGTATGGGAAGTTACAATCATATCGATGACGATATCCTTTTTTCTAAACATGATATTTGTCGTCGTCATTGCAGCTGATTCAGTAGCAGGCGAATTCTCTTGGGGTACAATTAAACTATTACTAATTAGACCTTGGAAACGGTCCAAAATTTTACTTTCAAAGTATGTATCGATAGTGTTGTTTAGCTTACTTACTACTATTATACTTTTTGGTATTACTTTTCTATCTTCTAATATTTGGTTCTCCTATGGGGGTAGTGCTGGAATGACTTCAGGAGCATGGAGCGATATGAATTTCACATTGATGTCGTTGCTACTCAAATATGTTGAACTGGTCCTGATCGCTACGATTGCTTTCATGGTATCTAGCGTATTTCGGGCAAGTGGACTGGCTATTGGATTATCTTTATTCATTATGTTTACTAAGGATATCTTTACTACATTGTTTAATCCAGATAATCATGAATGGATGAAGTATCTAATATTCACGCATATGGATTTGAGTGGATATATGAACAGTTCCGTAGGTCCAGGTGGTAGTACACTTACCTTCTCCATATCCGTACTGGCTGCCTATTATATTTGTTTCTTATTGTTGTCATGGTTCGTCTTTAAGAAGCGAGATGTTTCATCTTAAGTATAAGTAACCATTAGAGCCTCATTGATGTAGAGTATACCTCTATCTCAATGGGGCTCTTTCAATTTTCATAGGACGTTTAATTGGTTTCTGGCTGTAAAAAGCGTGAACTAACCTCTTTCGAAGGTGTAGCCATGGTCGGAACAGGTTCTGGTTGGTTCATTGTACTCGTACCACTTAAGGCACCGCCCTCCATAATAATAAGCGCAGAGGCCGTTACATCACCGAACATCTCACCTGTCGCCGTAATCGTTAGTTTACCAGTGGTTGCTACATCACCGTATACTTTACCCGCAATGATGACCTCTCTTGCGTTAATATTAGAACGAGCTATTGCAGATTCACCAACGGTCACATAGCCTTGGGATGCTATCTCTCCATTGAAATTACCTTCGATTCTGAGGTTGGCATCGCATTGTATTGTGCCCGTTATTTCAGAACCTTGTCCAATAAGTGTATCTGTTGCTACTAGTGCTTTTCGTGATTTTCTCAATCTTGCCAAAGAAATAACCTCCTTCAAATGGTTAGTTTAATCTATATAGGGAAGTGGATTTACGACTTCATCTTGCTTTATGACCTGGAAATGTAAATGGGCTCCAGTACTACGACCTGTACTACCCATTTCTCCAATGATTTCTCCCTTAGAAACGAGATCCCCAGGAGACACCTTGAGATGACTCATGTGCATATACGATGTTTGTAGACCTTCAGGGTGTTGAATTACGATATAGAGACCTCGGGCGCCACTCTCTTCGGCACTCAATACTTGTCCTGCACCAGCGGCATAGATTGGATCTCCCGTCTGACCTCCAATATCGATACCCGCATGAAAAGCAGCTTTACCTGTAAAGGGATCTGTTCGGTAACCAAAGCTAGAGGTTAGTACTTTAGATACTGTTGGCCAAGCATCGGGCGTGCCAGAGATCATTTCTTGTGTTTCTTTGGCCTTTTCAAGCGTGTTGGGAATATGATTCTCCATCGTATCTAGTAGTTTTCTCATTAGCTCAAAGTCATCTTTGGTTTCCTGAGTAAGATCTAGAACCTCGCTTTGGTGAACCGCGATGAATTCCCCCCCTACGTGACTGGAAGCATCTAAAGACAGAGGGTCTGTATGAACTTCTGTAGATTCAGGAAGCATACTAATATCGTGTTTCTTGATGAATTTTTGTAACTCGTCCTCTAGCTCGCTGACGCGTTGCATCTTGCTCTTCATGTCATCAGCTTCGGAAGATAAGTTCACAATTTCATTCTTCAGTCGAAGGATGGCTTCCTCACGATTATTTACCGTTAATTCCATCTGAAGATTAGCTATGGTCTTCGATGTTATTTCGTGTTCCATCTTGGAAATGACCTGAGAGGAATGAACCTGCATGGATACAATTAGGCCCGATAAACATAGAATGGCGGCAGTGGGGACAGCAATAAGTAAGGGTTTGGAAATATGGATCTGCTTAACGGCATGCTGAGCATCTCGCAGAACGAGCAGGGTCAAGTGTTGTTTAGATTTCGCACTTTTCATGGCAACTCCTTTCTGTGGCTCAATTTTGTTGGACCGTGAAGATATTACGAAAGCTTGTTTATATTCTATTTATTCTAAATTATCTCGGAATATGTCAAATTTTTCTGTATCGTCAAGTTATACTTTGCCTTCTGGAGGGTATATATTGAATAAAGCTTGGACGTTATGGTCAATGCTGATATATATATTTTGGAAGCGGGAGGTGTGTATCCTTGACCGTTCACTTAAGGGGGCTAGCCGAATGATGTGGCTACTGGTCGTACTAGTGGCATTTATTTTTCAAATGGTGACCATTCTATTCCTTGAGTTTCGGGACCCAACAAAGGCTGTCGCTTGGATGTTTATTGGGATTTTCATACCTTTTTTTGGTTTTGTAGCTTATTATTTCGTAGCTCAGGAGTTTAAGAAGCGCAAGCACATCCGATCACGGGGATCTCGCTTATTTCAGGAAATTCGAGAACACCTGTGGAATGAAGCGGCTATTGTAGAGAAAGTAGAGGAAATGAGTAATGCTGAGTTTCTCCATGAGGGGCGATTGTTCAATCTCTTATCTCACCTATCGGAAAACCCTATAACGGGATGCAACCATAGTGGTGTACTTACTGATGGCAAGGCAGTCTATCAAGCTATGTTTGAGGCGATGGAAACGGCAGTTGACCATATCCATGTCCAATTCTACATATTTAGGCAAGATGTTATTGGTACTAAATTTCAGAATGTCTTGATTCGTAAAGCGCGAGCAGGTGTGAAGGTTCGTGTGGTATGTGATGGAGTCGGGAGCTACAGACTTAAACAGCCCTTTTTACAGCGCTTCAAGGATGCTGGGGTAGAGTTTCACTTCTTCCTCCCGCCATTTATTGCCACACTAGATCGTCGTGTTAACTATCGTAACCACCGCAAAATAGTAATCGTTGATGGAAAAAGGGGGTTTGTTGGTGGACTTAACGTAGGAGATGATTACCTGGGGCTCTACCCTAAGGTAGGACATTGGCGGGATACACATCTTGAGATTGAAGGAGATGCTGTTTATTTTCTACAAAATGTGTTTCTTAATGATTGGAAATTAGCCTCTGGGGAGCGAATTGTGGAGATGTCCTTGTTCCCTGCGCATGAATGTACGGGGAAGGAGCAAATACAAATATTAAGTAGTGGGCCAGATCAGGCTTGGAACGCTGTACAGGAGATGTGTTTCGGTGCTATAACAGTAGCCAAAGAGAGAATATGGATTACGACACCTTATTTCATTCCAGACTCAAGTATCTATGAAGGACTAAAAACAGCGGCAGTAAGTGGGGTAGATGTACGAATTATTATTCCTTATCAATCGGATTCAAGATTGGTACATATGGCTTCATTATCCTATGTTGAAGAATTGTTGATTGCGGGTGTACGCTTCTTTCAATATCGCAAAGGATTCGTTCATGCCAAAATTATGATTGTGGACCAGTTACTTGCCTCTGTAGGAACGGCGAACATGGATATGCGTAGTTTCTTCTGTAACTTCGAGCTGACCGCCGTGTTGTTTGAGCAAGAGCCCATTGCTCGTTTAGTACACGATTTCGAAGAGGATTTGAAAGTTTGTTCTGAAATGGAGCTCGACATCTTTCTGCGTAGATCACGTTTACAAAAAGGAGAAGAAATAATATGTCGTATGTTATCTCCTCTACTCTAAGTAGTGGAGAGTGTGCATAAAAATTACCTTATATCCATTAGGATCGAGGTGCCCAGAGGATTACAGAGACTCCAGCTATACATAGAATAGCTCCAATCCAATCGTACATATCGGGTGTGTTTTTATCGACCCACCAGCCCCATAGTATAGCGAGTACAATGAATATCCCCCCATAAGCCGCATAGACTCGTCCAAAAGAAGGGTAATGCTGCATTGTAGGAATAATTCCATATAAGATAAGAATGAGACTGCCTATGATGCCATACGTTAGAGGTTTGGATTCCTTAAGCCACAGCCATACCAAATATCCCCCACCAATTTCAGCTAAACCTGCAGCTATGAATAATAATAAGGAGCGCATTACAGTTATTTACCTACTTTCATTTTGTTCGTTATATTTCTATGATATAATATATATCATGTAATATTCATAATAACGGCATAAGTCCTAAGGTTACAGCCAAGGTTAAGATGATAATTAGAGCAAATGTTCTAATGGGATTTACAAGGATATGACTTGGACTACAATATTTTGGCTTACTATATAGACTGTTCATTCTAAATTATATTTCCTTCACTTATTCCTAGGCAGTGAGTCCGTACCCAATGCTTAACATATGAATATTTTGACCGAAATACGAAATAAATTCGAATTGTGCGGGGGGGGATTATATGGTAGCAAATTCAAATGTATTTGTTGAAGAGAGGCCGCAGGAGCCTAAGATACCACAGAGAACTCAATCAAAGGTCAAGACATTAGTCCGAATTTTCACCATGATTATAGGAGCGACTCTGGTTGCTGTAGCACTTGAAATTTTCCTGGTGCCTAACAACATTATTGATGGGGGTATTACTGGGATATCCATTATGTTTTCACATCTTTTCGGTATACCTATTGGTGTATTCTTACTGCTCCTTAACTTACCATTTCTATTTCTTGGCTACAAGCAAATAGGTAAAACCTTCGCTTTATCAACGTTATTCTCAGTTATTGTTATGTCCGTAGGTACTACGTTATTGCATCCTGTTAAGCCACTGACGATTGATCCTTTACTTGGAGCTGTGTTTGGCGGTGTGATCTTGGGGGTTGGTGTAGGTCTAGCGATACGCGCTGGGGGTTCAACAGATGGAACAGAGATTGTAGCGATCCTATTCAGTAAGAAGTCGCCCTTCTCCGTTGGGGAAGTTGTTATGTTTATAAATGTCTTTATTCTAGGTAGTGCAGGCTTCGTCTTCGGATGGGACCATGCAATGTATTCTCTCATTGCATATTATATTGCTTTTAAATTGATAGATATTACTAATGAAGGTGTAGATCAATCGAAGTCAGTTTGGATTATCAGTGATAAGTATCGGGATATTGGAGATGCTTTGACACATCGTCTTGGACGCGGAGTTACGTATTTGGATGGCGAAGGATCTTATTCGGGTGAGAATAAGAAAGTAATCTTTGTCGTTATTACGCGCCTAGAAGAAGCTAAACTGAAAGCTATTGTTGAGGATTGGGATTCACAAGCCTTTATTGCTATTGGTAATATCCATGATGTTAAAGGCGGACGCTTTAAGAAAAAGGCGATCCATTAGTAGACAATTTGACAAAAGAAGGTGCCCCAAAGCCATGGGAATTGGCTGAGGACACCTTCTTTTTTATGAAGTAAGCTACAGTGGGCTTTTTACACTTAGACTAGCTGTTTAATAATCTGTCCAACGGGTTGAGGTGGAAGGGTTGCGATGAGATCACCCTTAACTTGGAGTCTTTGTTCGATGTTAAGCAAATGGAAGTCGCTGGGACGGACGTCTTGCCTCACTTCATCCCATGATAGAGGGGTAGACACGGTAGCTAACGCACGAGCACGTGGTGTATAAGGAGCGGCCAATGTTTTCCCACCATAATGCTGTAAGTAATCGAAATAGATGTTATCCCCGCGGTGTTTCTTAAGTCTTTCTAGAGTGAAAAGATTAGGATGTTTCTCTGTGACATATCGACCTACAAAGTGGCCTATTCTTCGCAGTTCCTCAAAGGTTATTCCTTGCTCAATGGGTATGATAATCTGAACTCCAGTAGCACCAGACGTCTTGGGTACAGACTGTAGTCCGAGTGAGGACAGAAGTTCCCCTACGATATTGGCCGCCTCCATAATACGCGGTTCCACTTCAATCGATGGATCTAGATCAATCATCCACTCGCAGGGAAGGTCACTTCCCGCATAATGAAGGGACGGATGAAATTCTAACGAAGCTAAATTTCCGAGCCACAACAGTTCAGGAAGGCCGTTGAGCAGAATGTAGTTAATGTCTTCAGACGAAGATATAGATACATAAGGTGGCAAAGGTTCAGGGGCATTTTTTTGATAAAAAAAAGTCCCATTGACACCATGCGGATATCGGATTGTAGTTAGTAGTCGGTCACGGCAGTAGGGAAGTAAATATGGAGCAAGAAAAGCTAACTTTTGTAAGTATATAGCCTTCGTAATACCTACTTCCGGCCAGAGCATCTTCTCGGGATTGGTAATCTGTAAGGACTGACCATTAATCTGTATACTCCCCTTCAAATTTCTCTTCAAGACACTGTTGATTTAGCAGCTTTTTTCGTTGAACGTCGTTTTGGCTTAGGAGTTGCTGTCCCATCTGCGGTTATCTCAGCGCTTGTTTTTGCAGATTTAGTGGAAGGACCCTTTGTGCGTTTATTCTTAGGCTTACCAGGATCACTAATGACAGGTTGCACGGCTTCGATACTCGCTTGTAAGGCAGCCATCAGATCCATGACGTTCGTTTCTTGGCGTGCTGGAGCAATCTTCACTTCTTGACCCGCTACTTTACTTTGAATGAGTTGGAGCAGTGATTCACGATAATCATCGGTATACTTATTGGGGTCAAAAGGGGTAGAGAGCTGTTCGATGAGCATTTTAGCCATGTCAAGTTCTTTGTCTTTAATTTCTGCATTTTCCGGTAAGTTAGGAACCTGTGATACAGGTCTAATCTCATCAGGGTAGAAAATAGTTTCGATCGCTAAACATTCATCCAACACTCGAATAGCCGCTAAGCTACTTTTGGAGCGTATGGATATTTTGGCGATTCCAATTTTACCCGATTGTCGCATGGCTTCTAGCAGAAGCATATAGGCATTCGATCCAGCTTGATCTGGGGAAAGGTAATACGTTTTCTGGAAATAGATCGGATCAATCTCCGTTAGATCCACGAAATCTATGATCGTAATATTCTTATTCCCTTGTTCAGACAATTGCTCCATTTCTGCCTTCTCAAATAGAACAAATTTGCCCTTTTCATATTCATAGCCCTTAGATATTTCCTCCCAGGGCGTTTCTTTATCACATACCGGACATTTCCGTACATAAGAGAGCGGGCTACCACAAGTGGAATGAACATACCTCATCGAAATGTCTTTGTCTTCTGTTGCAGAGAACATTTTTACAGGGACATGAACCAGCCCAAAACTAATTGCACCTTTCCACACTGTATGCATAGGACTTCGTCTCCTTTGTTTTTTAACCATTAGTATATCCAACGCTTATTCATTTCATGTTCACAAGAAGTTGTCTGAATTCTAATTGAATGGCTCAGTTCCCTATGGGGAATATTGAGTAGAGCCGAAGCTGAGGTATGCTTAGATTAGGGGTATGAAATGGGCTGGGAGGAGTAATATTTGATGAAGGAAGAAGAACTAGAGATTGACGGCAGGATGGTCGATTGGGAGAATATTACCGCTCCTCCAAGTATAGATTCTGAACCACCTGAAGAGTCTTATGAACTGGATATTGATCGTATGGTTAATGAGGGTTTAGGCGGAGGTAATGTGACCCTAGACAATGGTCTGATTGGGGATAGCACAGAATTTCTAGATGACGATAAAAAGGAGTAAATGCTATGGATTTGCGAAGAGCTCTTGATATTTATCACGATCAGGATAGTATTGCTGTTCAATTGGACGGAGAGCCTGTCTGGATTGAACATGTGGATGAAGTATATGGGATGGCTACGGTACAGGTGGGATCTAAGCCAACGAATACACATACAGTGAGTGTTGAGCGGCTACAGAAGAAGGAAAAGTAAGATTAGAGTAAAGCAGCAAGATGTCATAGAATTAGCTTCTATACAAGGACTGAGGCCTGAACTTCTGAGAAGAGGTTGAGGCCTCTTGTTGCGGCTCATACCATAGACCGATATAATAAAGGTCAAAGTTAAGTAAAAGAACTGAAATTGGAACTACGTACTAAAATGGAATTGGAATTGGAATAAAGGTGGGTTCTATGGTGGAAAAAGACCAATATGGGGAGCATTACGTGTACATATCCCATCATCTAGAAGATACAGAGAAATTAGCGGCATGGCTTGCGGAAGCATCCGTCCCTGGGACTGTTATTGGTCTAGATGGAGATTTGGGTGCGGGCAAGACAGCCTTTTCACAGCGTTTTGCTACACATTTAGGTGTGAAAGGAATTGTTAATAGCCCTACCTTTACGATTATTAAAGAATATGTAGGTAGGTTGCCTTTATATCATATGGATGTCTATCGGCTGTCTATGGATGAAGCAGGTGAGCTTGGATTAGACGAATATTTCTATGGCGAGGGTGTATGTCTCGTGGAGTGGTCTCAGATGATTAATGAACTATTACCTGAGTCCCATCTACATCTTTATATAGAGACTATAGGACTTGAAGAACGTAAAATTACGGTGCGAGGTTTCGGGGAGTCTTACGAAGAGCTATGCCGTAATCTGAATAAGAATGGAGTCTTTAAGTGATGAATATACAACAGAAATCAGAACCAGAAGCACGTTTTCTTGCACTAGATACCTCTACAACTTCTTTGGCTGTGTCGGTGATGGAGAACAACAAGGCGCTGCACGAGATTAATGTATATGGTGAACGCAATCATTCCGTTCGCATCCTCTCGATTATTAAGGAAGCATTGAAAGTAACGGATACCACGAATACGATGGTCAAGGGGATCGCTGTAGGGATCGGACCCGGTTCGTACACGGGTACTCGTATTGCGGTAACAGCAGCCAAAACTTTAGCATGGGCTTGGGAGGTTCCTGTCGTAGGGGTTTCTAGCTTACATGCATTGGCCTATGGGGGTTACACCCAGGGGGCAAATGAATTTGAAGAAAAATCGCATAAAAAGGATCACATCAGTTGGGTCATTCCGCTACTGGACGCGCGTCGAGGTCAGGTGTTTACTGCGCTCTTTAGCGTGGATCATGGGGCGCATATTCCGAACCGTTTAGAACAAGATGGCATTCGTTTAATGGAGACTTGGGTTGAACAGTTGTTAAGTCTTATTGCGATGTTAGCAGATGAAGATAGACCTGACGCTGTGTGGATTGTGGGAGATGTCCGTCTGCATGAAGAAGCAGCATCGAAACTCACTTCTGTGCTAGGAGACCAACTCCACATTGTTCCATACGATTTGGAAGGACGTTTTGTGGGAATCTTGGGAGCGGATAGACTATTAAAGGGAGACCTGGATGATATGCATACGCTGGTGCCGAATTATACACAGCTAGCGGAAGCGGAAGCTAATCTCTTACGAGCCCTTAAGGAAGGGAGATAAGTTTCATTATGCTAATGGACGACAAACATGAGATTAATTCATTCAAGTTTCGACCGATGAAGCTGGAGGATATTCCTAGCATTATGATCATTGAACGAGAGGCATTTACATTACCGTGGACAGAAGATGCTTTTCGGAATGAGTTGACAAACAATCTTTTTGCTCGGTATGTGGTATTGGAGCATGATGGAGAGTCCATCGGCTATGCAGGAATGTGGACGATTGTGGATGAGGCACATGTGACCAATATTGCTCTCTTAGAAGCGTATCGTGGTCGTAAACTTGGAGGCCTTTTGCTGGGTGAGTTAATGAATACAGCTTCACAGTTGGGCATGCTAAGCATGACATTAGAAGTACGTGTATCGAATAGGATTGCTCAAAAGTTGTATGAAAGAAAAGGATTTACATCGGCGGGACTTCGTAAAGGCTATTATTCAGATAATAATGAAGATGCTATGATCATGTGGGCAGATTTGCCATCATACCAGGAGCATGCAAGTATGGAAGGAAGCGTATAGATTCATGGGTGAAGCTAATAATGAATATAAACCTTGTTATATACTAGCTATTGAAACAAGCTGTGATGAAACAGCCGTATCTGTTGTAAAAGACGGCCATGAAGTGATGTCTAATCTGATTTCAAGTCAGATTGAGACACACAAAGCTTTTGGTGGAGTTGTGCCTGAAGTCGCCTCACGTAAGCATGTAGAGAGCATCACACTGATGTTAGACGAAGCTGTGGCAGCGTCAGGAATTAAGAAGAGTGAGTTATCAGCTATTGCGGTGACTCAAGGCCCTGGGCTTGTAGGTGCATTACTGGTTGGTGTGGTAGCAGCGAAGAGTCTAGCTGTTGCCTTAGATAAGCCACTAATTGGTACACATCACATCGCAGGACACATCTATGCTAACCGATTAGTTCAAGAAATTCAGTATCCATGTATGGTACTGGTTGTATCTGGTGGCCATACAGAGCTTGTGTATATGGAGAAGGAGGGGCAGTTCGATGTAATTGGTCGTACACGTGACGATGCTGTTGGCGAAGCCTACGACAAAGTAGCACGTTCGATTGGCTTCCCTTATCCTGGAGGTCCCCATGTAGACCGCACAGCGATGGAGTCAGAAGAGTCGATTACATTACCCCGAGCATGGCTTGAACCCAACTCCTATGATTTCAGTTTTAGTGGATTGAAATCGGCAGTTCTAAATGTGATTAACCAGCGGAAAATGCGTGGAGATCCTCCGATTCATGAAGCCATTGCACGTGGATTTCAAGAGTCAGTTGTAGAAGTACTAGTAACGAAAGCGATACGCGCTGTTAAATCCTATGATGTTAAACAGCTGTTACTTTGTGGAGGAGTTGCTGCCAATCGTGGACTTCGCAGCGAACTGAGTCGGCGCTGTGCAGAGGAAGGGATTAATCTCGCTATACCTCCCATTGAGTATTGCACGGATAATGCTGCAATGATTGGTGCTGCTGCATATCTGAAATGGTGTGAGGGACAATTTACATCGCTTGATATGTTGGCAGATCCTCAACTTTCATTAGAGGATTGGGCTGCCAATAAGATGGTCTAGTGATTTGGGCTTGACAATGGTTAGTGATGCTCGATATAATCAATAAAATTCCAAATGATTATAAACGCGATGAACAAGACTAGTATGGTTATCCGGGAATAACAGAGAGCTGCGGGAGGGTGCAACGCAGTCGAAGGAACCTGAACTCACTTGGGAGCGGAACGGTGGAACACGGCGTATATATATCTGCGCAGGCCCGGAAAGTGCACGCCGGGAAGTATACCGTTACGATGGCCTCCGTGAGAGGGCAAGCTTATCAGTCTATTCTATTGTTGGAGAAGAGTAGCTGCATAGCGTTGAGGGGCCTTTCCGCTAGTATCCCATTTAGATTTAGGGAGAAGGAAGAGCAACAAGAGTGGTACCGCGAAGGTTAACAGCCTGTCGTCTCTTGATTTAGAGATGACGGGCTTTTTTGTATACTTTTATAACAAAACGCAATGAACGGGAGTAGTAAAGGGCCAATGTCTACAGAGAGCTACGGGACGGTGTGACGTAGTGGCAGAATCCTTTGAATCTCGCCCGGGAGCGCAAGCGGTGGAACTGTAAGTACACCAGCTTCGGCTTACCCCCGATATAGGGAACTTCTTGATCGATACGGTTATAATCCGTACTTTCAAGAGGATAAGTGGGGTGCCTAGACTGTAATTTAAGTCGATGGCATCAACAAGAGTGGTACCGCGGAAGGTGAAAGCCTGTCGTCTCTTAATATAGAGATGGCAGGCTTTTTTGTGTTACCAGCAACCATAAAATAACTATAATTTGAGGAGGATTTACGAAATGACAACAATACCGAATATCACGATTTTTGACACAACGCTAAGAGATGGTGAACAGGCACCTGGGGCTAGCTTACAACCAGAACAGAAGATACAGCTTGCAGCTAAACTTGTAGAACTAGGTGTTGATGTCATTGAGCCAGGGTTTCCTATTTCGAGTCCAGGTGAATTTGCTGCAGTAGAAGCCATTTCACGACAATTTCAGCAGGTTGAGATATGTGGATTTGCACGTGCGGTACAGGGGGATATTGATGCTGCCGTTCGAGCTACACGCGATGCGGAGCGAAGAAGAATACATCTTTTTCTCTCTTCATCGGATATTCATCTACAGCATCAATTGCGAATAAGTCGTAAAGAAGCTGTCGCTAAGGCAAGGCAGATGACCGCTTATGCGAAGCAGTATTGTGAGCGTGTCGAATTCACGGCGATGGATGCAGCGCGGACGGGAATTGATGATCTGATTGAGATGGTAGAAGCAGCCATTGAAGAAGGAGCAACGATTATTAATTTGCCGGATACCGTAGGTTATGCTCTTCCTGGGGAATATGGAGAGATGTTCCGCAGAGTAAGAGAAGGGGTAAGGGGAGGTAACAATGTTCAATATAGCGCGCACTGTCACAATGATCTTGGGCTTGCAGTGGCGAATAGCTTAGCTGCCATTCAGAATGGTGCAACTCAGATTGAAGTAACGGTGAATGGGATTGGAGAGCGGACAGGGAACTGTGCACTTGAAGAGTTGGTTATGGCTTTAACAACTCGACAAGAATCGATAGGCTTTTCCACTGGGATTGTGAAAGAGAAGCTATATGAAGTATCGAGATTGGTTAGTGGTGCAATGCACTTTCCAATGGCCTATAACAAGCCTATCGTGGGACGTAATGCCTTCCAGCATGAATCAGGTATTCATCAGGATGGGCTTCTGAAAGATCGCAGCACCTATGAGATTATGAATCCAGAGTCGCTAGGTATTCCACGGAATATGATTATTCTAGGGAAACATTCGGGCCGTCACGCTCTGAAAGATCGTATTGCACGCTATGGCCTGCAGATCAACGAAGAGGAACTAGAATTGCTTTATATTGAGTTCAAAGAAACAGCAGATCGGCTTAAGGTAGTTAGTGATGATCTTCTATTGCAAATGGTGAGCAGAACGATGGGCATTACAGCACAGAACTATGAACTAGGAGAGGTACAAGTGTTGGCAGGTAGTGCTCAGAACCGTGTGGCAGCTATTACACTGCGACATCTTCATGAGAATAGAGAATCCTCTCATACAAGTACAGGAGACGGTCCACTCGAAGCCGTCATTGCAGCCATTAGTCAAGGCATTGACGCTGAAATTACTTTCGTTGATCTAGAATTGCATTCTCTTAGCGCAGGGGAGGAAGCACATGCGGAGGCGGCCGTAACGGTAGAGTGCCAAGGTACAATCTACCGAGGCACAGCCGTGCATCAAGATATTGTCATGGCAGCAGGTCTTGCCTATGTCGCCGCATGCAATAGTGCGCTAACTGTCTTCCCCAAGGCCTAGTTAGCAGGAGAATGAGTGTGGTGTATCTGATTACAATAACTAAACAACAATAGTACATTGCAGTATCTATAGTAGATAAGGGCACTCTTGGGTTAATAGCAAGAGTGCCCTTTGTCGAATTCTTGTATTACAACCAATGAATAATAAAAATGAATAGCATCACTATAGGTCAAGCTTCGACGAGGAGAGCGTGTGAATATATTAAGTTTGTGCTTTCATAATATTTTGGTGAAGGGAGATATACGAGTATGGGAATGAACAATTTAAGTTCTTCTACAGTCAATGTACGAGACTTTGGAGCCACAGGAGACGGTAGTACGGATGACACAAATGCGATTCAATTAGCGATTAATCATTGTTCTGCTACGAAGACTGTTTTATATTTTCCAGTTGGCAAATATATTGTTACCCGGACCATATATCTGCCAGATGTCGTTAGATTGCTAGGTAGTAATTCAGCTATGATGCTACAAGGAGATCAGATAGGCCCCGAACGATTTTCCCCATGTAGAATGATATATCGCCCTGTAACAGAAGGAACATTATTTCTGAAAAATAACGGAAACCAGAATCTATATTTACAAATGGACAATATGTGCATAACCTCTAACGATATATACTACGCTAACGAAGAGTGGCCGACCTCAGGTACGGTATTCAAAAATATGACCTTATCAGGGCATTCTGTCATATCGAATTGTCAGATTCAGTCGTTTAACATCATTTTTGATCATTGCACCATTAATTACGCCGTTCGTGTGATTAACAACACGTTTCGTGAGATTGGGCAGTATTTCACGAAGCAATGCCAAGTGGGAGACTGTTATTTTGCACAGAATTATTTCAGTGGTAGTTCAATCGCGCTTGACGGTGCGACCATCTTTGATGTTTACAACATGAATATGACGACCATTGTGCAGAATTGGTTCGAGTTATGTAGGGTAGCTATAGGGTCAGGTTTTATTAACCGGGTTACGATATCAGCTAATATTTTTGACTATGCTTATCGGGGCATCGTGGGAGAAGTTATGCATTGTACATTTGAAGGTAATGTCTTTGATCATGCCAGTAAAAAAAACGCTCTGACCAGATTTAAGAATCTATCCAGTAACTCTATACTAAAAACTAAAGAATGGATCTGTATGGAATTAGCCGCAGTGAATGGATTATCGATCATAGGGAATGTAGCCAACGAAGCGGACCAAATGATTCATTTGGAACGATCTTCTATGAAAGATATCATCACTTCGGGCAATCTCAATTCCTTTGAGGATACGACAAGAATCGTGCCTATCAATCCAGAAAAAACAGTCAGAATCGTAATGCCTAAATCTGGATATTTCGGTGTTTCTCACGGACAGAACATTAGACTTGAAGAACTCAATTATCAACGTTACAATACCGAACCTAAGACGAGTTTGTTTCCAGGGCGTATCGCTTATATTGACGGTGTGTGGGTCACGCTGCGCGATGACTACGTGTGGGTGAACCAAGAGGGTAATCCATTCGGATTCGGTGGAGCCAATCTGTGTTCTCAAGCATTTGATGTGTTGTGGACTTATAGTGGTAGTGCCAAGAATATTGTGTATTCAGCGAATAAGAAAAAGGTAACCTTTCTAGCGCAGTCTAACTGGACGGATATCACTTTAAATATTCCAATAGGTCAGAATGAGAAGTTGCAGTTCTATAGCGAAACGGATCTATTAAATTCCACAGGTAAGCCGCATCTTATAGAAATCCATTATTATAATGCAGCGAGTATTAAGATAGGTACAGAATTTATTACTAAGGTGAATGTGGAAACCTTTATTCAGACTCCAGATGGAACGGTGAGATTAGAAATTAAGTTGCGTGGGCAATATGCAGGCCAAACGTATACCTACAAGATTCCAAGTGTATACCGATATCATCCGAAATCAAGATATACGGTATACTCCACAGGCACTAACAAATATAAAATAACAGTTGATGAATCGGGTGCATTGATGACTAGCAAAATGCCCTAATAGGCTCAGTAATATTTTGTTGAATATAGGTCTTTATAACTTGTTATGTTAATGATACAATATGTATCATATTAATATTAATTAAGTTATGGGGAGATTGGAAATGAAAAAGAAGAGAAGACGGCGTAAGAAAACAATGAATCGTAAAATATTACTGCTCACTGTATTAATGATCGGACTCACCATGTTCTTCAGCGTTGTGCTGAACGATTGGAGATTAAAGGTTGGAGAACAAGCTGAATTCGGTAAGATTTACGCCAATAAGCCTCTTGTTTTACCGTTTCAAGATGAGGTTGATAAATGGAAACCAAGTGATAAACCTAGATCATATCTAGACCACTTAAGGTATTTCGCTGCTCTTAAGCTTCAACAGGATGATGACTCCTATGTAAGAATATCTACGCTTGGCAGCAGTGTTACTGAGGGCGCGGGTGCATCTGATCCAAGAAAGAAATGGAGTACGCAACTATTTAAGTATATCAAAGCACAGGAGGGTCTATTCAGATTTGATTTAATGGTGAATGGATTTGGAGGTTACAACACGCGGGAAATCTTAGAGGAAGATAAAGTGGATCTAGTCATAGCGCAGAAACCCAATCTTATACTATTCGAGACATGTATGCTGAACGATCACGGTGAAGGTATACCTATACAGGAATCCCTAAAAAACATCGCAAAGGTCGTAAACAAGTTCAATAAGAAGCTTCCTAATGCTGAGGTCATCTTAATTTCTCCGAATCCAAAGGGGATAAAGCAAGATGTACCGAATAGTCTAGGGCTTTATATGGATGATTATAACTCGGCAATCAAACAGTATATTCATAATCAGGGATGGGAATATATTGATATTTATGGAAGTTTTAAAATAAAGTATAAAAAGAAGATAGACTCGGTCTTGACAGATGGGGTACATCCGAATGATCTTGGGTATCAATTCTGGTTCGAGACGTTGGAAAAAGAATTCGAAAAGAAGAGATGAGTCTTGCTACTAATCTTCTTCCTCATAAAAAAATAGCGACAAGGTACTTATTGTGTACTATAATGATACAATAAGTATCATTTTGTTTGTGAGGGGGATACCCATTGTTAGAAAAGGGTACGCGCTACGCGCAACTAGATTCTATTCGAGGCTTGGCTTCACTCGTTGTTTATTTACATCATATTTACTTAGTTACTCCTGTTCTACCGCTCATCCTGTGGTATTCACCTCTAAGAATTCTTGTAAATGGACATGGATCAGTCATTCTGTTCTTTGTATTAAGCGGCTTTGTCTTGTATCTTCCATTCGCAAATGAGAGGTTAAACTTCTCTTATAGCTCTTATCTCATCAAACGGGTTTTCCGAATCTATGTACCCTATCTAGTCGCAATTATCTTATCGATAGTTGCCTTGCAACTATTTGCAACAGGTGCTGGAATTGAGAAACTTAGTGAATGGTTTAACCTTTTTTGGAGAAGTCAGCCTGATGCTAGTCTGATCCTTGAACACTTGCTACTGCTTGGAAATGTTCATTCAGATTCTATCAATACCGTTATTTGGTCATTGATTCATGAGATGAGAATATCGCTTATATTTCCATTGTTTGCCCTGATCGTTAGAATGTGCAGTTGGAAGATTAGTCTGGTTCTATGTGTATTATTGTCTTCTGTAGCGGGAGGTAACGCTGTCTATCCATTGATGGTGAGTCATGGATTCCATACGAATATCTTCGACTCATTCCACTATTTATCCTTATTTATATTGGGCGCATTGCTTAATAAACATAAACATCAACTGATCCAAGTCTATGTGTCCCAATCCAGAAGGAACAAAATGATCGCTTTATTCGCAATCCTCAGTGTATATGTCTATGCAGGAGCCTTTGATAATTTAGTTAAGAATCCTTTAAGTTACATAGTGAGTGATTATGGAATAGCTGTATCTGCATGTGCTATCATCATTTTTTCATTAGGTTCCATTAAAATGGGTCATATCTTATCTTGGAAACCTATCGTTTTTCTAGGGAATATCTCTTATAGCCTATATCTGTATCATTTCATTATTCTGTTTAGCTTGATCTATGCGTTCAATGAAGTACTGCCGATCTGGCAAATGTATCTCCTCTCCATCCCAATCGTGATGGTTGTATCCTACTTAAGCTGGTTCTTCATCGAGAATAATTCTGTGAGAATAGGTAAGAAGATTTCTAATACGTTAACAAAAAGTAATACGGCAGCAGTTATTCCCAATGAAAAAACGGCATAAGTCGCTCATTAGAACTGAATATGTCATGGTAATAGCTAAGCTTGTATTCATCCGGGTTGCGGCTATTATTTTTAATGTGAAGTCGGATAGAATTTGTCAAGATGTGGACAAAGTTATCCACATATTCAAGGGTAATTGTGTACAAATCCACGCAATTCATAATTCATAGGGCTTTGAAAGAATAGTGAAACGGTGGATAGCTTTTTCACGAAAATTGTGGATAATGTGGATAAGTCGGTGGACAATATTGGAATTTTACATAAAACGCGATTAAATAGACGATATTAAGCTCTAAAAGCAAAAAAAAAGAGAGAGTTATGCACTTTTATCGGGGATAAGATTGTGCATAACTCTTTCTGTGTGTTTAAAAATATATTTTGAATAATTGACAAGTATATTGAATGTCTTAAAAATCATTGCATGGACTCAGAAAAAAGGCTTAATCGACAGCAAGCAATTCCCACTCTTCATATACTTGTTCAAGCTTATGTTTTCTCGTCTCAACCTGTTGTTGATGCTCCTGAAGAGCCATATAATCTTGGAATATTTCAGGACGAGCCATTTCGGCTTCCAAATCGGATATTTCTCCTTCAAGTAACTGAATCTCTTCCTCTAACACGACAAGTCTACGCTGACGGTTTCGTTCTTCACGTTTCAGTTGCTTGTCTGCTTCGAAGGAGGATACACCTGATTTATCGTTAGCTTCTATTCCTATGACTGCTTTAGAAGAACGCGCAGCTAGCTCCATGGCTTCCTGCTGAATTTCGGCTAATTCCTGCTTTTTATCTGTATAATCGTCATAATTCCCTAGGAACTGCTCGGTACCTGTAGGTGAGAGTTCGATAATGCGTTCAGCCATCTTGTTCAGGAAATAGCGGTCATGGGAGATGAAGAGAAGGGTGCCTTCATAATCAATCAATGCCGATTCGAGTACTTCCCTACTGAATAGATCGAGATGGTTCGTAGGTTCATCGAGAATGAGCATGTTAGCTTCTTGTAGCATTAGCTTGGCTAAAGCTACCCGTGCCTTCTCACCACCACTAAGCGCAGATATTTTCTTGAGTACATCCTCACCACTAAATAAGAAATTACCGAGTACCGTTCGGATACGGGCTTCTTCCATATGTGGATATTCGCTCCATAGTTCCTCAAGCACGGTATTACTCGTGGTTAGATTGGTCTGCTCTTGATCGTAATAGCCTATTTTGACTTTCGTCCCCCAATGAATCGTACCTTCTGCAGGTGTAAGTGTACCTATCATAGATTTTAATAACGTTGATTTACCAATACCATTAGGACCAATCAGGGCAATAGTCTCACCCCGGCGCATATCAAACGATGCATGTTTAAATAGGGGTTCTTTGGGATTGAATGCGATGGATAAATCTTTAACCTGTAGGACTTCTTTACCAGATGTATAAGCCACTTCAAACGAGAAGTGTGCCTTCTTAAGTTCACCCATAGGCTTATCTAACCGATCCATTTTCTC
The DNA here is from genome assembly GCF_050433705.1 of Paenibacillus sp. DS2015. Lineage (NCBI taxonomy): Bacteria > Bacillati > Bacillota > Bacilli > Caryophanales > Paenibacillaceae > Paenibacillus > Paenibacillus sp. DS2015. Next base: position 137,155 of record NZ_JBNPWS010000003.1, read on the forward strand.
AAGCGATTTGCGGCGACTCTGAGCACGCTTAGTCGTAGAAGCACGTACTAAGTTCCGCTGGACGAAGGCTTCCATCTTGGAAATCTCATCTTGCTGTTTATCATATTGCTTTAATTGTGATTCATACTCGGCAGCTTTGAGCTCGATATAACGGCTGTAATTACCTGTATACCGCTTGGATTGATGCCGTTCAATTTCGACAATAGTCGTCACGAGTCGATCTAGGAAATAACGGTCATGAGAGACGACTAATAGTGACCCTGAGTAGGATCTAAGATAATCTTCCAACCACGTTAATGTAGCAATATCCAAATGGTTCGTCGGCTCATCGAGCATAAGTAGATCAGGAGCAAGGAGAAGAATACGAGCTAAGGCTAGTCTAGTTTTCTGACCACCGCTGAGTGTGGATACGGAAGTATCTGGTGCGAAATCTCCAAATCCCATCCCGTGTAGAACACTACGAATACGAGTCTCCATTTCATAACCACCATGATCTTTGAACCAATCAGAACGCACCGCATACCGGTCTAAGAGGTCTTGATACTTTTTCTCATTCTCCATTAGGACAGGATCAGCAATTTGCTGCTCCATCGTTCTTAGTTCTTGTTCGGCTTCAATTAAGGGAGTGAATACACTGAGCATTTCCTCCCAAATACTACGATCTGAGTGTAGTCCACTATTTTGAGCTAAATAGCCTATGGTGGTTTCTTTCGCTTTAAAGATTTGGCCACTATCATAAGACATCTCACCGGCTAGGATTTGTAGAAATGTTGATTTACCGGCTCCGTTTACACCAACTAACCCAACCCGTTCTCTCTCAAGAACCTGTAAATTGATTCCATCCAGGACTGGGAGGACACCGAATAATTTTTTAATTCCAGTAGCTTGAAGCAGCATGCCTTGGGAACCTCCATTTATGTTCTTATATATAGATAGTTTACATGAAAATAGTTGAATACGCGACTTAGGAGCAGGACTTAGAGCATTCTTGGCGAAAAGACAGTAAGAGTGGTAAACTAAGAGCAAATCAACATAAATGGGTAGACTAACGTCTATACTTGAATTTTTGCAAAGGTAGTTGTATAGAAATGAATGGGGACAATCGGGCAGTATCCGACATCAAAAAAGACTTACGTATCCATATGTCAAGTATGCGAAATACTTTGTCTGAACGGGAACGTCAGATGTGGTCGTATGAGTCGTGTAACCACACTTCTGTATACTTGAGTAATATGGGTATACGCTGCTTTCTAACGTATATTCCGTTTCGCTCAGAACTGAGTACCGTGTCACTTATTGAATGGGGATGGCAACAGCAGTTACAGGTTCTGGCTCCTCGTTGTCAGCCAGAAGATTACTCTATGACACTTCATACCATTCAGAACTGGGGTGATTTGGTACCTGGTGCTTACGGTATACCGGAACCTGATTTAGCGCGATCTGTACGTTCGGCGTATCATTCGGTGCCCGAGGCAATTATCTTGCCGGGACTCGCTTATGATCGTGAAGGTGGAAGATTGGGTTACGGAAGTGGTTATTATGATCGTCTATATGAACGACTTCGGCAGGTAAATGGCTCTCGACCTTCGCCGCTACTAATCGGACTTGGATTTGAGATGCAGGTGCTAAGTAAAGTGCCCATGGACGGGCATGATGTGGCGCTGGATGTTCTCATTACAGAGAAGGGTATTGTGAATTGCAAGGAGGAGGCTATCATAGATGGGAATGACACATTTCAATAACCAGGGAAGAGCACGTATGGTCGATGTAACCGACAAGGAAGTGACAACTCGGACAGCCGTAGCACAGACAACAGTCACAATGTATCCTGGGACTCTGGCAAGTATCAAAGCAGGGAAGGTCGGCAAGGGAGACGTACTCGCCGTGGCTCAGGTTGCGGGTATTATGGCAGCGAAGAAGACCTCTGATTGGATTCCGATGTGCCATCCTTTACCCTTGACAGGTATTAATATTCTTTTTACTGACAATGACAATAATGAACTTTACATAGAGGCAACGGTTAAGACTACGGGAAAGACAGGTGTAGAGATGGAGGCTTTGACGGCTGTGTCCGCTGCAGCTCTTACGATATATGACATGTGCAAGGCGCTACAGAAAGATATGGTGATCGGCCCCACACAACTGCAATCGAAGTCGGGTGGTAAAAGCGGCGATTATCAGAAAGAGCAGTAAAGAGACATAGATAGATAGTAGAGAAGAAGGAGGGTGATCATATGGTGTGGAAAACAGCGATCTTAACAGCGAGTGACAAAGGGGCTAGAGGCGAACGTGAAGATACAAGTGCTCAAGTCATCCGAGAGCTGGTGGAAGAGGAACTCGGCGGAGAGATTGTGGAATACCGCATCGTGCCGGATGAACAGGATGATATTATCGCCTCGCTCATTGAGCTAACAGATTATTTTCGAGCGGATCTTGTATTGACTACAGGAGGAACTGAACTTGCAATCCGAGACGTAACCCCAGAAGCAACAATGCGCGTCATTGAGCGTGAAGTACCGGGAATTGCGGAGTCGATGCGTACAGCAGTTATGCAGAGAGATCGTTCCGCAATGTTATTTCGTGGTATTTGTGGGATTAGAGGGCGTACCCTAATTGTCAATTTACCTGGTAGCCCAAAAGGGGTACATGAATGCTTAGCGGCAATTATGGACCAACTCCCTGAAGCTTTGCTAATGGTTACAGGTCAGTATAAACAATAAATGTTACAAATAATACAAATATGCCTTTCTTGATTTGGTTTTTATGTGACTAAAGTTATGGTATTATAACTTTATTGAGTAGTTAGGAATGGATCGCGATGTTCTACCTAACCGTGATTCTTATCCATAAGGAGGTATATCCATGTTGAATTCTATCGGAGTGCCAGGAATTATTTTACTTGTTATTTTGGCATTGCTATTGTTTGGACCGAATAAACTGCCTGAATTAGGTCGAGCTGTTGGACGTACCTTTAAAGAATTTAAGGAAGGCGCGCGTGATATTATGGACGACTCACCCACTACGCGTAAGACTGAGCAAGTAGCTCAGCCCGTCATTTCACATCAAGAGGTAGAATCTAAGCGTCTTCCTGAGTAATATGGCTAGACCTTGATCCCTTCCTTCGGGGAGGGGCTTTGTATAAGAGAGAGTATAAGATTTCAATATACTTCTCTTATATTTCTACGAGAAGCGGTTACCGTCCTCTTAACGACGGTGAGGCCGTTTCTTCTTGTGTCCAAAAAGCCGTAGAGAGTGAAAGGTGGGCGGTCATGTCAGAAGAACAAGATAAAATGTCTGTGTTCGAACACTTAGGTGAGTTACGTAAACGTATTATCTATGTTCTGATTGTATTTCTTATTGGGTTAGTCATCGGATTAGTCTTTGCTAAGCCAATCTATCTATACTTAATTAATGCTGAGGTAGCCAAAGGGTATGTGCTCAATGCCTTCTCTTTCTGGGACGGAATTGGGATCTATATGAAAATTGCTATGGTTGTTTCTTTGATTCTATCTATACCCACGATCGTGTATCAGTTATGGGCCTTTGTAAGTCCAGGACTGCGTGAAATTGAGCGCAAAGCAGCACTTCGATATGTACCTTTTGTCTTCATACTATTCTTAGTGGGTCTAGCATTTGCTTACTACATTGTATTTCCAATGGCCCTAGCATTTACTACGTCTATTACACAAGATATGGGGTTAAAAGAAACATACGGAATGACACAGTACTTCAGTTTTATGTTTAGTCTAGTACTGCCCTTATCACTACTATTCGAATTACCTGTGATTGTTATGTTTTTAACTAAGATTAGGATTCTGAATCCGTTACGTCTTCGGAAGATGCGCAAAATTTCATATTTTGTTCTTATCTTTATTGCGGTTGTTGTTACACCGCCAGATTTTATTTCAGACTTCTTAGTGACAATCCCACTACTTATACTGTACGAGTTCAGCGTGTTATTATCTTCCTTGATTTACCGCAAGCAGTTGGCAGCGGATGAGGAACTGGAGCACAAATACCGTAAACCAACAGATGAATCAAATGAATGAACAAGAAAGCGTACCTTTCAATAGAAAGGACGCTTTTTTTGTGTGGGAACTCGCCTTTTTGCAGGGAAAACAAAACAAAATAGTTATATATTTTTAGAAAAATTGGTATAATTACCTATATAAATCGAGCAAAGCAAGAGTGCCTACTCTAAGAGAACAGAACACGATATGGATCGTCCATCATGACTCCATAGTGAGATACATAGTGTAAGTTGATAAGAAGTTGAAAGACGTAAACAAAGCTTACTACTTTAAAACAAATAGGAGGTTTGACATGTCGGAGACCCTTGAAAGTAAAGAACAATTATTAGAACAATTCAGTGAGTGGATACGTTATTTAGAGAAGCTCGAATACTTTCGTGAAGACGTGTGGAATGAAGAAATATCTGAGGGGAAATGGTCTTTACGTGAATTAGTCAGTCATATGATGTTATGGGATAAGTATTTCTTCGAAACAGCCATTGAGATGATTTATAAGGAAGAGACTTTTACGCTTGAGCATCAAGACTTCGACGAATTCAACGATACAGCAATGGAATACGGGAAGAAGACTGGCATTAAGAAATTAAAGGAAGAGACTATCTACTATAGAGAACAGATCATCCAGTATATTCGGAAGCTACCTGAGGAGTCGTATATGGCAAGCTATGGTGACGGGGAGCCTTTTCATCTTCCACAATATTTGAAAGATTTCATTTGGCATGATCAACATCATATGAACCAATTAAATGACTTTATTAAACGTCATCTGCAATAAATGAGATGAATGAAAGGAGGCGTAACTATGGATCAATGGGAATATAAAACGATAAAATATAAGACTGTAGGATTTCTTGGAGGTAAAGTGGACGAGGAGCAATTTGAAGAGGATCTGAATCAATACGGGTTCGATGGATGGGAACTTGTATCTTGTTTTGACACGAGCAATGCACAAGGACAATCTAATGAAGTTATTATCGTGTTTAAGAGAAAGGCTTTATTAGGCTAGTTAGGGATATTTCAAGACGATGAGGATACAATGTAGAAGGGATTCCACATTTTTTTGGAAGAAAATATACAAAGGGACTTGAAATGTGCGCTCAAGTTGAGTATCATAAATAGTGGTTGTTAGCACTGAGGCTTGTCGAGTGCTAATACATATTTCCACAGTTTAATATTGTATCACAACATACTAATAAGGAGGCTATTTTTCATGATCAGACCTTTAGGTGACCGCGTTTTGGTAGAACCAATCGAGCAAGAGGAAACAACAGCATTTGGAATTGTCCTTCCGGACTCCGCTAAAGAAAAACCACAAGAAGGTAAAGTTATTGCTGTTGGTAGTGGTTCGGTAAAAGACGGGGCTCGTGTTGCTCTTGAAGTTAAAGAAGGCGACAAGGTGCTTTTCTCCAAATATGCCGGAACAGAAATCAAATATGAAGGTAAAGAATATTTGATTATGAAAGAAAGCGACATTCACGCAATTGTAGGTTGATTATATGGAATGAACTAAAGCTAACCCTTTAGTTCAATTTGTATGACATCTAAACATAAGAGAGTATATGTAACATATAATCCATAAGGAGGAATACATCACCATGGCAAAAGATATTAGATTTAGTGAAGACGCTCGCCGCTCTATGCTGCGCGGTGTTGATGCTTTGGCAAATGCAGTAAAAGTAACACTTGGACCTAAAGGTCGTAACGTAGTACTTGAGAAGAAATTTGGTAGTCCCCTCATTACTAACGATGGTGTTACCATTGCTAAAGAAATCGAGTTAGAAGACGCATTTGAGAACATGGGCGCACAGCTTGTTAAAGAAGTAGCTACGAAGACTAACGATGTAGCCGGTGACGGTACTACAACAGCTACAGTTCTAGCTCAAGCAATGATTCGTGAAGGTCTTAAGAACGTAACTGCGGGTGCTAACCCAATGGTTATTCGTAAAGGGATCGAAAAGGCAGTTAAAGCTGCTGTCATCGAATTGAAGAACATTGCTAAGCCAATCGAAGGTAAACAATCCATCGCACAAGTAGCTTCTATCTCTGCTGCTGATGATGAAGTAGGCGAATTGATCGCTGAAGCTATGGAAAAAGTGGGCAACGATGGTGTTATCACTGTAGAAGAATCTCGTGGATTCGCTACTGAACTAGAAGTTGTAGAAGGTATGCAATTCGATCGTGGATACATTTCCCCATACATGATTACAGATACGGACAAAATGGAAGCTATTCTTGAGAATCCATACATCCTTATCACAGATAAGAAAATTACAAGCACACAAGAAATTCTGCCTTTGCTTGAAAAAGTTGTACAACAAGCTAGACCGCTTGTATTGATCTCTGAAGATGTCGAAGGCGAAGCACTAGCTATGCTAGTTGTTAACAAATTGCGTGGTACGTTCAATGCTGTTGCTGTTAAAGCACCAGGATTTGGTGACCGTCGTAAAGCAATGCTTCAAGATATCGCTGCATTGACTGGTGGACAAGTGATTACAGAAGAACTTGGTCTTGACCTGAAATCAGCAACAGTAGAACAATTAGGTACTGCACGTCAAGTGCGTGTAACTAAAGAAAACACAATCATCGTTGACGGTGCTGGAAACAAAGCTGATATCGATGCTCGTGTAAGCCAAATTAGATCTCAATTGGAAGATACAACTTCTGAGTTCGACAAAGAGAAATTGCAAGAGCGTCTTGCTAAACTTTCAGGCGGCGTAGCCGTAATCAAAGTTGGAGCAGCAACTGAAACAGAATTGAAAGAACGCAAACTACGCATCGAAGATGCCCTGAACGCAACTCGCGCTGCGGTTGAAGAAGGTATCGTATCCGGTGGGGGTACTGCGCTCGTGAACGTATATGCTGCTGTAAATGCAGTAGATGTAACTGGTGACGAAAGAACAGGCGTAAACATCGTATTACGTGCTCTTGAAGAACCAATCCGCACAATCGCAGCTAATGCTGGTCAAGAAGGTTCCGTTATTGTGGAACGCTTGAAGAAAGAAAAAATCGGTATTGGTTACAATGCTGCTACTGACGAATGGGTGAACATGTTCGAAGCTGGAATCGTAGATCCTGCTAAAGTAACTCGTTCTGCACTTCAAAATGCTGCATCTGTAGCTGCTATGTTCTTGACTACTGAAGCTGTCATCGCTGACAAGCCAGAGCCAGAAAAAGCAGGCGGAATGCCTGATATGGGCGGTATGGGTGGAATGGGCGGCATGATGTAGATTTGCCAATTAACCCGTGGTGTGTAAGGGTTTGGGCGGTTTGATAATTTGTCATCCCACATTCATCCCACTTTGATCACGGAGTTGTTTAAGGGGAGAGGCTTTGCATGAGTTGAGAAAACTTATGTGCGGCCTCTTTCTTTTGTGTTTTTGTGACATGGAGGTATACATTCCTTGTTGTTTCGTCATCTTGATGTCCTAAACGTTCCATGATTGCCTCGAGCGAAACTTTAACTTCTGCAAGCAAAGATGTATGTGTGTGCCTGAGCGAATGTGGTGTTAGGTCTGTGTTTAGTTTGCAAATTTTTAACAGCCTTGCCATGCGGTTTTCGATATGCTTTATTTGTTCGGGATACCCTGCATGCTCCGGACTTTTTTTAACTAACACAAAATCTTTGTTATGATAAGTTTTTCTATACCTCATATAAAGTTCTTTTTGTGCTTGTTGGTGTGCCTTTAAAACATCATGTAACACATTATCCATTTCTATTACGCGAACAGAGCTTTTCGTTTTGGGAGTAAGTAAAGTATATTTTAATGTGTTATTGGTTGGATTATACAGCGTTTTGGTGATGCTAATTGTATTCTCATCAAAGTCTATATCTGACCACTTGAGAGCGCAAAATTCCCCAGCGCGCATTCCGGTGTACGCAAGCATCATAAAAATTACATAATCGGATTCTAACCCAAATTGTTTAGATGCTTCAAGAAACGTTGCTAATTCTTCTTTTTCAAGGTACTTTACATCTTGTTTCTCTTTTTCTAGTTGTTCTACTGTTTTTTGGATGCGTGGCACAACCGCATAAACAGTGGGATCATTCTTAATAACTTCCATTTCAACAGCTTTTTTAAAAATCATTCGTCCTGTGCGGTGCACTCCATCAATAGTGTTTTCTGCGTAACCATTTTCCTTTAGCTTATTAAGAGCATTCTGGTATTGTCTCCGAGTTATATCTTTTATTGGAATTTTCGCAAAAAAAGTACTAAGCCTACCAATTTCATGCGTCCTTACCCTGCCTGTACTAATTTTAACCTTGCCTGTTCCCATATAAATGGCGTGCCACTCTTTAGCAAATTCTTCGAATGAAATATTTTTTTCTTCTATAAATGTCCCGCTATGCACCTCTAACTCCGCGCGAGCCGCCTCTATCTCAGCTTCTTTTCTTGTACGAAATCCACCACGCTCAATTAATTTGCGCTTCCCGGTTACAGGATCGATTCCAACGCGAATTCTATAACTCCAAGCAGCTCCACATTTACATCTTTTGTTTGTTTCAGTTTTTACACATCTACAATTGTTTTGTCGAAATGACGCCATAAAATTAGGCTCCTCTCTGGATTTAATAAAAACCATGCATATTAGATGGGATACCATTTCTTGTTAAAAATTGTGCTTTTGTTTCATCGGGATAAGGTACATCATTCCCAATTAATAAGTGGGTTGCGAAATGATTTGCTTCACGCTCTATCTTGCTAACGCAAAACAAAGTGTTTTTCTTTAAAAATGGTGTGTTTACATTAGGGTGAAGAATATAGTGACCAAGTTCATGAGCGCAAGTGAAGCGAGAGTTGAATTCTGTAAGCTCATTATTTATGTGGATCATCGGAACACGTACAAATAGGTTATAGTAACCCCAAATATCACCTAATTCTTCATAAAATATCAAAATATTCTTTTGACTGGAAATATCAAACGGATTATTTGTCCCATATTTCATAAGCAAATTAGAAACTTCTCGCTGCACTATGCTCATGCGTGGTCCCCCGGGGGTCATCTGTATTTTTTTGGAGTAAACTTTTTCTTTGCAATCTGCTTGGCTACACGCATTGAGTTTTCAAGGGAAATACGAAGTAATTCACGTTGTCCCTCATTCATATCTATTGTTTCGCCATGGAACGCTAAAGACATATTGCTGTCAAGCGCAGACATTAGTTTTTCTAACTCTTTAGCAATATCAGAACCATCTTTATTCGTTAAAGCATAATACGGTTCCGTTTCCTCTACGATCATATTTTTTTCATCCTTCAACCCCAATAGGTAATCAACGCTTACACCGAAAATTTCCGCTAACTTCGCCGCATTATCTGCACTGAGCTTTTTGGCTCCTTTTTCAATATCGTAATAATACTGAGCCGAAATACCAATCCGATCAGCCACTTCTGTTCCGCTCATTTTTCTTTCTTTCCGAATACTTTTTATTATAGAGTCCACATGAATTCACCTTTCATCTATTTGATTAGTTATGTCTAATTTCATAATATCAACAAATGGATTAAAAATCAAGAGTTTATTTGATTAATGCAAAGGAATATTAAGCAAATGGAAGAATTACCTTTAAACTATGGGATTATGTTTACTAGATGATAGATTATGCCACTATTTGATTAATTAAGGAGATTGTAAAAATTAATCAAATAGATTAATATTTTATCCATGGAGGTGAGAACATTGAACATGTCAGACACAATAAAAAAAGTACTGAAGGAAAAGAATTTAAATCCTTCTGACTTAGCTAGGATGATCGGTTATACACCACAGTATGTACATAATTTGCTAGATGGCAACCGTCGGTGGAATGAGACAACTATCGATAAGGCGTGTACGGCATTAGGACTTGGTATTGAATTTACTATCGGCAAACCAAAGGGAGGCGGAATTGATGGGGACGAGTAAATACCTTCGTGTAAAGGACATATGTGAGATTCTTGGTTGCTCTACGCAGTATGTGAGCGAACTACTTAAAAAGCCATTAGAAAGCGGTGGCATACCTTGCATACGGCTTAGCCAACGCATGATTCTGATTGATCCAATCGATTTCAAAGCATGGGGAGAACGGATGAAAGGAGTGGGGAAATGAATTTAGGTGATGTGATGGAGGTTTGCAGGTCATGTGAGATCGATGACGTGAACGACATGCTAGGTACTGGGAAATGGAAAATAGCACATGAATTGTTCGACGAACTTGGAAATATAGAGTTCATTCTTTACCGGACAAAACGATGACAATTCTATTATGGGTCTTAGCGGCAATTTTGGCACTCGACACATTGTTCTTAATCGGACTCTCGAAGAATCCATTAAAAGGACGAGCTAAGAAAGGGGAAATCAAATGAATCAACTACAAGTTATCAATCACAACAGTCAAAGAGTTTTAACAACTGCCCAACTGGCAGAATCGTTTGAGTCAACACCGGATAAGGTCAGTTACAACTTCAATTACAACAGCGAGCGTTACACAGAGGGTAAACATTACTTTTTGCTTATCGATGAAGACTTGAAAGCATTCAAAAGAACGAATCGTGAATTTCAAGGTTCGATAAACAGGCTTTACCTGTGGACTGAAAAAGGAGCTTGGCTTCACGCTAAATCATTAAATACAGATCGAGCATGGGAAGCTTATGAAACTTTAGTGGATGATTATTATCGCATTAAAGATTTACAAGCATTAGATACAAGCGCATTAAGCCCTCAACTCCAACTTTTAATCAATATGGAACAGGGATTAAAGCAAATCGAACAACGGCAAATAGAACAAGAGCAACAGCTTACAACGATCAAAGAAACCTTCCTGCAGCGTGACGAGAATTGGAGATCAAAGATAAAAGGATTACTTAACGGAGCTGCCAACAGAATGGGAGGACATCAGGAAGTTAGAAGAGAGAGTTACCGGCTCCTGGAGGAACGTGCTAAATGTAACCTTGGAATACGCCTTGCTAACATGCATGAACGACTTATGGAACAGGGAGTAACCAAAACGAAGATTAAAGATACCAACCGCTTAGATGTCATCGAGTCTGAACCACGGCTCAAGGAAATCTATACAACGATTGTTAAAGAGTTAGCGATTGGAACTTTAATTTGATGAGCTGGTTATGGGCCTTAGTCGCTGTGTTAGTTGTGGACGTGTTGTTCGTTATTGGATTTACAAGAAGTGGAATCAAAAGGGAAATTGATCACGTTAAATTGAAAGGAGAATGACCATGTACGAATATACCTTAATCATTTCGCAATATTACTATTCACGGCACTTTTTCATAGTTAAGCATGATGAAAACTTTATCGAAAAGGCTAGAGCATTCGCAGAGGAATTAATGAACTATAAGCGTGATGCAAACAACGAAAAGGAATTGTATTTAGGTGACCTCGATCCTAGATATGTAGGAAATGAAATCAGACCAAGATACAACATAAATGACTGTGGGGATATCTATTTTTTGCAAGCTAACTACGCAAACAAGCTAATGGGGGAGAGCTGGCAGTACAAAAATGATTCACGCAGGGAGCGTCAAGGATTTCAAAAAAAAGCAGTGACCGAATCCATCGATAAACATCACTGTGAAAACAAGGTGTTTGAAATCGTGAAGAAACATTTCGAAATAGCTTAGAAAGGAGAATGACCATGTTTTGGTTCGCTGGAATGCATTACTGGTATGACCGCTTAGACTTTCCCATTCCTCCTTTGAACGAACCGGCAAAGCATCAATATTACCGATCAGCACACCGTCACAATCGCATGTTACCACTTGGTAACCGCACTCGTGGAGATGTGGGGGTGACAGTATGACAGACATTAACAACCTATCTGCAGAAGTAGTCAACCACTACAACAACCTACAACGCTTTTTAGATAGCGGATTGATCCTAGATGATCGTACAGACTTTGTGCTCATGTCCATGGCACAAATCGAACGCGACACTGGTATTAAGCCATGATTCGCCTGTTGGATTACGTGAAAGCCAATACACATCTTACACAACTGAAAAAGGCAAGAGAAACATCAAGAGTCGCTGAAGGTGGTCTGCCAAGAGTGGACAAGCAGATATCAAATCTCGAAACACTTTTAGCAGAAAGGACGGGATGGGCAAATGAAAAACGGTAAAAATGCACCAATCGAACGAATGAACATTCTTGCGGTTCATTTTAGGAAATCGAGAGTAGCGACTTTGGACAGGCGCAATCACGTTTTACAAATTCACAAGAGTTCGCAAGTTGATCCAATTTTCGAAGTGAAGGATATCCCAAGTATGTTGAAGCTAAGAGATTTATTAAATGACGCTTATCCGTTAGATAAGTACAAGGCGACAAAGGAAGGCGGCGCGTTCAATGTGGGTAGATGAAATGCAGGAGATCCAGCGTAGGCATTATGGATTTGTAAAGTTAACTATAGAAGACTTCAAACTATTGGGTATCGGACGGAAAGTTAAACCTTTAAAGAGTTCTGAATTATGTGAAGCTTGCAGGCTATATCCAGTCAGTTATAAAAATATGCTACTCAGTTTAAAGAATGCTTCAAGCGATAAACGAAGAGCTAACTTGTGCAAGGAATGTGAAAGGAATAATTCAGGAAATAGAAAGATACCTACTGAATGGGCAATCAAATGTTGATATGTGGATGTAGCAAGAAAGCCACTTACGAAGTATATGAGGACAAGCAAGCTCATTGCCTGGAATGCATGTTAGATGCTGTAGAGTGCCGAAACGGGATACTGGTCAGGAGGATTGATGAATTTGATCATGGGAATTCGGATCAAAGCAAGTGAAGATTTCAACGATTTATTAGCTCTTAGCATTGTAGGCGGTCGGGTAGCTGATGGTAAATATCCAAAGTTTTCTTTTCATAGCGATATCCAGCGAAACAAGTATGAAGAGGTGCGGAAGAAGTTAAAGGGAGGGGAATCACTTGAGAACATTGGAAATACATCTACGTAGGTCCTTAAACAGATTACTTAAGCTTCAAGAAGATATAACAGGCGTTGGTCCCGAGGCAGTCATGGCAGGAATGGGTGATTTTTTAAACAATAATGGCCTTCAAATTGTGATTGAGAACTTAGAAACTGCAAGAATTATCATCGAACAAAACGGAAAAGTGACCCCGGTTGCACCCGAGATCACTTGAATTAAACACTTTGTAAATATTTCACGGACAATATAACACAAAAATTAGGAGGATGTCAAAATGCATATTAAAAGAATTGAAATAAAAAATTGGTTGGGTATCAAAGAATTGATGTTTAGTCCAGGTAAGTTTAACAAGGTTTCAGGGGATTCAGGCACAGGAAAGACAGCTCTTGTTGAGGCAATGGAAAAATCGCTTACGAACAAAAGCCGTAGAACGGAAGTTATTCGGCATGGTGCGGATGAGGCCGAGCTATTCGTTGAACTGGATGACGGTTTGCAAACAACAAGGAGAATCCGTTCTGAAAAAGCCGACTATTTGAAGGTTAAACATGATTCAAAGGCTGTCAGCAGCACAGAAACATTCCTCAAAAAGTTAATAAGTGGTGACATATTCAGGCCCATTGAATTTGTACAGAAGGACGCAAAAGAGCAAACAGAAATCATCCTTAATATGCTTGAGATCGGTTGGACAGTCGATGATATCAAAAATTGGTTTGGCGAAGTGCCGGAAGCTGATTATCAATTACACATCCTGCAAATTTTGAAAGAGATTGAGACGGGATACTTCACCGAACGAACTTCTATAAATGGAGAAATCAACTTGTTACGCGCCAACATTGAAGGTATCAAGCGTGATTTGCCACAGAATTATAACGGAGCTGAATGGAAGGATGTTAATCTGCAGGCCTTGTATAAGAAGCTATCGGATGCAGAGGAATCCAATAATAAACTGGATGAAGCTATCAAGCTGATTGAAGGTCTGAATATCCGAATTGACGACATTAAACAACGTTCTGCTAATGCGAGAGAGTCGAAGGTTTTGGAATACAGTCGGCAGCGCGAAACGTTGAATTCATCGATTAAACGATTGAATGAGAATATCAAGGACGAGCAATCAAAAGTAGATGATGTCTCTCGCAGAATCAGCGATGAATCTATTAGGCTGGATACCGAATTAGAACAATCTATCGAACGATTGAAATTACAATATCAGGCCAAGAAACATACATCAAAAGAATCGATTCAGCAGGAAGGCGAACAGTCGGCCGTATTCATTAATGAATATAAAGAACAGCTCGTAGAAAAGAAGGGTGCCCTTTCGAATATTGAAGAGCATGAAAAGAAGGACCTTGAAAAGATCGCGGATCATGAAGCAAATCTGATTGTTGCGGAGAATGAGAAGTCAGGCAATGCCCAGAAAACCATTGATGAATCTGTATTAATCGAACTTGAGCCACTTAAAGAATCAGCGAATCAAGCTGCTGAAATGAAAGAATACTTGCGAGAATGGGAGCGCATGAACGAAATCATCAAGGAAAAGTTATCTCCTAAAGAAGCTAGATCGGCAGAGCTCACGAACAAGATCCAAAAGGCTAGGGATCTACCTAAAGAGTTACTCAAGACAGCATCGTTACCAGTTGATGGTTTATCTATAGACGAACAGGGACATATCCGCATTAACGACACGCTAATTGACGGATTGAGCGAGGGTGAGTCTTATGATTTTGCTTTCAAGTTTGCCAAGGCGCAAGCAGGGGAATTGAAAGTTATCTGCATAGATGGATGGCAAAACCTCGGAAGTCGACAAAAGGAAATTATTGAAGGATCCAAACATGATGATTACCAGTATTTTGTTCTCGAAACAGTGGACGGCCAAGAACTAAATATTGAAATAGTGGAGGGGTAAATCATGTCGGATAAATTAGTTGTAATCCATAACAATTTAGAAAAATTACTAGATTCAAAGCGCGAAGCAATGCCTTCTAATTTTAATAAGACAAGGTTCTTACAGAACTGTATGGCGGTCCTACAAGATGTTAAGGACATAGATAAAGCTGACCCAACAACCGTAGCTAGAACGATGTTAAAGGGTGCTTTCCTTGGCTTAGACTTCTTCAATAAAGAGTGTTACGCCATCATATACGCTGGCAAGGTTGAGTTCCGGACGGATTACAAGGGCGAGGTCAAACTTGCCAAACTATACAGTATCAATTCAATCAAGGACATTTATGCAAAGGTAGTTAAAGAGGGTGATGATTTTAACGAAGAAATCGTTGCAGGACAACAATCTATATCCTTTAAGCCATTGCCTTTTAACGATGGAGAAATAATTGGAGCATTTGCAATAGTGATGTTTAAAGATGGGTCAATGAATTACGACACTATGAGCGTAAAGGAAATTGAAATCATTAAGGAAAACTTTTCTCAGAAGTCGAGAGATAGCGGCGAATTTTCTAAGGCTTGGAGAATAACGCCTGGAGAAATGTATAAGAAAACTGTTCTGAGAAGACTTTGCAAGAATATTGAACTGGACTTTGACACCATCGAGCAAAAACAAGCCTTTGAAGATGCAGCCGAAATGGACTTCAATAAGAAAGAAGAGGTCAAGCAAGTGAGCCCTCTAAATCCGATTGATGTGGAATACGAGGTGGTTCCTGATGAAGCTAACAAAGAGTAACTACTTTAGCCAAGAAGCTAACCGGCACTACATGTCTAACTCACAGTTTAAAAGCTTCCTACCCTCTTATGGGGGCTGTGAAGCCCAAGCGATGGCAAAGATCAATGGCGAGTATGAGGACCCGCCAAACAAAGCCTTTGAGGTCGGGCATTATGTCCATGCGTGGAACGAGGGTACATTGGATGATTTTAAGGCAAACAACCCCAATCTATATGCAAGCACCGGGAAAACTGCAGGACAACCTAAAACGGAGTTCAAACACTGTAACAAAATGATTGAGATATTAGAAAGTGATCCTCT
Source organism: Paenibacillus sp. DS2015 (assembly GCF_050433705.1). Lineage (NCBI taxonomy): Bacteria > Bacillati > Bacillota > Bacilli > Caryophanales > Paenibacillaceae > Paenibacillus > Paenibacillus sp. DS2015. The sequence continues at coordinate 153,071 of NZ_JBNPWS010000003.1, forward strand.
TGTATTAAAAGCACTGGCAGGACGAAAAGAAGTCATTATGACTGCTGAATTGTTCGGGATACCTTGGAAAGTAATGCTTGATAGCTATCAACCAATTTTAGGAGAGGACACTGGCATATTTGCAGACCTCAAAACATCAAAAGAAATGGGGGGGAAGTTTTGGAACACTGAAATGGGTGTTTATGAAAACTTCATTCACCACTATGGGTACACAATTCAAATGGCGTTGTATGCAGAGGTTGAAAGACTTGTTTCAGGTCGGGAAAATTGGCTATTGCCACATATGGTCATAGTAACCAAACAGGATCCACCAGATCATGAAATTATCTATTTTGATTATGACGTTATAGAGCAGAGCTTGCACATCGTAGGTAAACATATTGAACGTGTGAAGGCTGTTAAATCAGGGATGGTTGAACCTACTAGATGTGATAAGTGCGCGTACTGCAGGGGAACCAAGAAGATTAAAAAAATCAAACATTTTTCAGAACTGAGTTTGTACTAACGGGAGGTACTTATGACAGCATACGAATTTATCCCAGTGCCTAAACCTTCACATCGTCGCATTAAGAAGAAGCGAGGCCGCCATACAGCCATCACAGATAAGTGTAGTAATGAAGTCAAACGGAGAGCAGCAGAAGGCAATCCAGAAGGATATATGGAATGTGAACACTGTGAGTGTAGTCGTCCTAAGATACGATTTGAACGAGCCCACTTAATCAACGCTAGTCAATATGGAGAAGGTGGTCAGCCTTGGAACATAGCGATACTGTGCGGACCTAAGACAGAAACAGGCACTTGTCATCAATGGGCTGATGAAACCAAGGTAGGTCATGATTGGAAAATGAAAAAGCGTGCTGAATTAATTGAATATTACACAATTGGACCCGGTAAGCATTGGTGGAAGGAAGGGGATTGAATGGCGCGGCCCCGGAAGGAAGGCATGGATTATTTCCCTCATGATGTGAATTTATCCTCAGATAAGAAGGTCGAAGCTTTACGAATTATTCACGGAAATGACGGTTACGTATTTTATTGCATCATGCTCGAGTTGATCTACCAGGAGCGAGATTTCGCGCTAGATGTTTCTGACGCAGAAACTATTCAGATACTCGCCAAGAAAGTAGAAGTAACTACACAAAAACTGATAGACATGATTTCAACAAGTATAAAACATGGATGTTTTGATCGTGAATACTACGAAAAAAATAGTGTTTTAACATCAAATGGTATCAAAAAGCGTGCATCTGTCGTAATTGACAAGCGCGAAAAGATGCGAGAGAAATCCCTTACCTATGCGGTTCCTGTTATTTCTTCCCCTGTTTCTTCCGTAGTTTCTGACGCAGAAATAGGGGTAGAAAGTACACAAAGTAAAAGGAAAGTAAAAGTAAAAGATAAAGTAAAAGTAATTAAAGATATAAAACCTATTGCCGATTCTGACGAATGCGACCTCTCATTTCAAAAGTTTTGGGATTCTTATCCTACAAAGGGAAGCAATAAAAAAATGACTTCACAAAAGTGGACAACCCTTTGGAAAAACAAAAAAATCAACTTGCAAGAAATGTTAGATGGAGCGAGTAGGTATGTATCGTTTCAAAACCATCATGGTTATAGCATTTGTGCAGCTCAGGTATTTCTTAATCAAGAAAGATGGAGAGACGAATGGATTATAGAGGAGCAACAGCGATCAGCACCCAAAGGATTCAGCAGACCCAAATCAGGCACCAGTGGCAAAGTGGCCATTCCTATTGCTCAAGACACAGGCGGATCGCCCCCAACTGAAGAAGAGTATCAAGAAATGATGCGAATGGCTGCTGAACTACAAGCAAGCAAGGAGGGACGACGTGTCTAAACTTCCAGATGATCGTCAAATTGAACAGGAGATCATCACAGCTACATTAAATGATGAAACGATAGATTGGTTGTACAGAATCCTAGCGTCCGCAGAGATGCAATACAGAGCGTCAGAGGAGGATGAGACATGAGAGTGAGTTCAGCGAAATTAACGCTACCGAGCGATAAAAATAGAACTAATATTTATACCGCATGTGAAGATATGGACTTTCACTGGTCGAATAACGAGGTTCGTAGCTTTGAAAAAATGTGGCTGGAAGGCTTGGGAGTAAAAGAAATTGCAGAGAAATTGCAACGAGATCCTGACGAGGTTTTAATTTTAGTTATCGACCGGGCAAACAGGAATAAGCGTATAAAGGCTCGTACACATGGTGTTTGTGGGGTGGTTTCGTGACATTTGCAAACCGAGGAATGAAATTCGAAGAACTTATAACTTACTCTAACGATCAATACACAGCAAAGGGCATAGCAAATATCAAGAAAGTATCCACTCCTTGGACAGTGATTCGTAAAGGACCAAAGATCGTAAATGCATTCCCGAGTGGTCCCAGCACAGTGGATTACATGGGCGACTGGCAAGGTAGGTCGATATGCTTTGAAGCTAAAAGCACCAAGAATGAAACAAGTTTCCCTTTTTCGAACTTTGGAGAGCATCAAATTGAGTTTATGCGAAGTTGGAAAGGTGAAACGTTCGCCCTGATACACTTCGAAACATTCAACGAGACCTACCTAGTTGACCGTGTGAGCCTACTTATGATGTGGGACGAACAAATGTTAGGGGGCAGGAAGAGTATCCCTTACAAGTGGTTCCAAGCGTCTGCTAGGTTGATAGACAAAGGCGAACATCAAAATAAAGGCATCATACTAGACTACTTGCAAGCTTTGTAATAAATGAATAATTATGCACCTCATGCACCCTAAAATAGAACTGGTGTACCCATAAAAGAGAGGAAGGATAGCATGGGAAGAAGCACGAGAGAGGAAAAACGCGAGCCGGACGAGGAAGACATCATTGATGGTATAACCTACGACAAGCAAGGACGCATGAAATATAACCCTATATTTCACACCAACCACGGTAAACCACTCACGCTATCTGAGATAACTTATATTTGCAAATATTACGACATTGACGGACTGAAAACTATGTCATTAGCCGTTGGACGGACAACAAAAACAGTAGGAAGTATTGTTTGCAAACTAAAAAAATCAGGCGAATGGGATCACTACAAAAACATCCCTGATGAAGTGTGGGAAAAGATCATTTAATTATAAGGAGATAGAACAATATGACCGGTAAAGCGAGTGAGATTAAAACATTCCTGATCGAAGCTGAAAATAGAGCGTTGAGCGATTGCATTAACGAATGGTTAGGAAAAAACACAACGATCTCCATCCATAGCATTCAGTATCAAATAGGGCAATATCACCATTATTGCGGTGACGGATCGTATCAGTGGATTGCCACTCATAACGCCTTAATCATCTACAAGGAGGAATCAATATGAAACCTAAATATAGCAAACCTGATTCACGAGGAATGATGTTCATAGCTTGCTCTGAATGTAACCGTGGAGGTAACGGAGATGAATCATGCAGTAGTGGTTGGAAAGTGAAACGTGGAGGACCTGAGAAGGGAATGTGCTTCAGTGGTGAACTACTCGACAAGTTCAAGGAGGTTACACAATGAACGACAAGATAACAGAGATTAAAGAAGCGTTAGGAAAAGCTACACCTGGTCCGTGGGAAATAGAAAAAAGATATGACGGATACATGGTTGTTCAGCGAGAAACATTTGAAGTTATATGCAGCGGCAAACTCCATGAGGAAACCGAGAATAACCACAACTTTATCGCTAAATCCCCTGAATACATCACATACCTTCTACAACTAGTAGAGACACAGAGTAAAGCACTAGATCGGATACACTGTGAATCAACAGATCCATGGGCGGTAGGATACGCATTACGTGTTATGCAAGGTAATTAACCTATCCCATATTGAGAGGATGAATAACCAATGAACGACAAGATACCAGTCCCATATAAAAACCACTCAGACGAATGGCGAGACATAGAAAATCAAATCAAATATGAACGTGAACAAATACGTAAACAAGTAGATCCGAGAGATCCGAGTTACATTGCACCGGCTAGAAAATGTTTAGGCTGCGGAACGGATATCGAAGATTTATCTGAAGAGTTTGAAACGTGCCACTCATGCTATTTTAACGGTTTGGATTGAATTATTTAGCTAAAGGAAGGGAGACAGACACACATGAACCATATCATCTTCTTTTCAGGAGGGAAGGCCAGCCTAGCGACTGCTGATTATGTGAAGTCTACCTATCCAAACGGTAACATTATCTTATATTTCACCGATACACGTTGGGAAAATGAGGATCTATACCGGTTCATCAATGAGGCTTCAGACAAGCTGCAGCTCCCAATGTTAACTCATAGTGCCGGACTCAATCCCATGCAGCTAATGTTTGAAAAGAAAATTATATACAACAGCATGATAGGGGATTGCTCCAAGCTTCTAAAGATGCGTGTGTCGGCAGATTATTTGAAAAAGGGTAAGAAACCAACATTTGAACAATGGAGAAACAAGGAATATTTAAGGGAAGAAGATTTCATAACGGATGCCACATTATATTTTGGGATTGGATTTGACGAAATGCATCGAGAGGGTGCAATAAGGAAGAACTGGCAGCCATTCAAAGTCGAGATGCCACTCATAGAAAATAACATTTACAAAGATGATGTTCTTGTGAAATACGACATCAGACAGCCAATCCTATATGACCATGGATTTAGCCACAACAATTGTAATGGTAGATGTGTAAAGGCTGGACAAGGACACTACAAGCTCCTAAAAGAGCGCATGCCAGACGTGTTCCAAAAGATTATGGAGCAAGAACATCATTTAAAAATATGTGTGTCGTCATTTCGGTACATCACACTTGGTAACAAGCCAAAGGACGATATATCACCGGAGAATATTATACCGCTGGAAGTACAGGAAATAATGCTCCAGGAGTTAGATGACGCATATCGAGATTACTTCTACGATCGATCTGATAAGCCGAAATTTTACATTCATCCATGCAGCAGTGCTACCAGTGAGTTCATGAGGATCAAACAATACAGCTTTATGAAGAGAGATTCTAAGCCGTATCCTATCCGAGACTTGCGGGATGAAGTAGATAACGATATGCAAATTGATATTTTCGACATTGGAGGATGTGGCTGTTTCGTAGATTCATTCGCTGAACTTGAAGAAGTGAACGTGTAGGTTACACCCTGTATTGAATATATAACCATAAAGGAGCGATAACAATGACAAATCAAGAAAAGTTGAATGTACTAAATAGCATTGCGGTTGTTGATTATTCTGCATCGAGCGGCGAACTGGAATACGTAGAGGTCGCCAACTCAGAAGAAAATCGGATGAAATTAAAATCTATTGGTGTACCAGATTTTGAGGTTGAGGCGAATACGGAGAAAGAGATCATTGAGATTTCAAGTATTGGATTTGAATTTACTGATGCAGTGTGGTTTCAAGGTGGTATCGGATTTTTATTGGATGTTCCTTCGGAAGAGGATGAAGAAGAAGAGGAAGAGGCGGTGTCCCAATCATGACAGAGAGCAAAGGAATCACATGCAAGCTACGAAACGGAACAGAGGTCCTGCTATCCGAAGGTGATCGTGTACTAGCTTTACGCATGGTTAAGGACGGAATGCCCATAACGGTAGATGCTGACTACATTATAGATGAGGTACTAGCTACTCTAGCAGAGGCACAGCAAGTCAACACAGTATTCAAAGAAGCGCTAGAAGCTATTTGGTCCAACAGTGACGATCAGGGAGCAATTGAGTGTGCTACTGACGCACTCGACACAGTGAGACTAATCGGAAAGTTAAAAGTCGGGGAAAAAGTGGTGCAAAAGAGCACAGGGACCGAAGGTGTATTGATTGATATCCAGTATGAACACAATCGTTATCAATTTGCAGATGTTAGTGGATGGATGTATCACATTTCTGATCTGGAAACAGCTTTAGGGGAAGAGGTAGAGTCATGACACAGTTACAGAGTGTACAAGCGATGAGCGATCAGAAACTTAACGATTGGTTGGGAGAGAAGGCAATGGGCTGGATGGTGCGCCACAAGCCAATTGGATGTGAATGTGATGACGTGGATGAATGGTGGCATGACGGCACGAGATTTGTCCGTGATTACGAGTATTGGCACCCCTGCGCGGACCATACGGACTCTCTTGAGGTACAGGCAAAGGCTATAGAGGTAGATGGCGAAGGGTATGTTGACAATCTGATTGCAGTCTTGGATGCAGGACAATTTTACAACTCTGATGGATTTGATACTTTCGGGATCTCCATCCTACTCCAAGCTACTCCACGACAACGAGCTGAAGCTGCTTATCTGACTATAAAGTTTCAACCTTGATACGGCTATCACTAGCGTTAAGCATATTCGGTCGGGACGAAGCAAGGTCAAAAGCGAAAAAGAAACAAAGTTTGCAAGTGGGAGGGAATGAGAATGTTTGAAGTTTATGATGACAGAACGAATGAGGTCGTTTTTCAAAGCCCTCACAGAAGCGCATGTATTGACTATTTGAACGGTGTAGACGAGGACAGTGAAGAATTTAATCATCTTTGGTTGAGATAGTGTCGCATTACGAAAATGAAGCGTAACACCAAAATCAAAGGAGTGAATGGAATGAACAAATTAGAGGTTATCGACGAAAAAGGATTGCAAGACGTAATGGTCTTTAGATTGTGTGATAGTGACGCGGTAGCAGCTTATTCACAAGAAGAAGCAAGAACCTTCTACAAGGAACTTACAGGAGTTAAGGACGATGAATTATTCACTGACGATGAGGTAGAGATTATTTCGTTAGACAGTGAAATTTGGGATGACGAGGATAAAACGATAAAGAAGAAGCTAAAAGATGTGGTAAACGAACAGTGGGACGGAGAACCATTCATAGCAGTATCTTGGGACTACTGATTGACCGAAGGGCAACGGATCGACCGAACAGCCCAAGCCGTATAAAGCAATTAAAGGGATAGTATAACCTCTATCCCTACCTAAAAGGAGTGTAAAGGATATGGAAATGACAATTGAAAGATTCACAGAGCTGCTTGATGAAAAAATATTTGAAATCGCAAAAGAATTGCGTGATGAATACGGATTCTCAAAATTGGTAATCAGTCAAGAATCTAACTATTTGGAAGGCGAAATAACACTCGTGTTGTCGGAGAAAGCTTGAATAATATCCTAATAAGAGAGGAAGAAGAGATATGAGAGAGATTAAATTCAGAGCATGGGATAAGGAAACGAAGTTATTGCTTGATGGCGACGAAATCGAAGAATCCTCTTTAAGCGCTCATCTGTCATATGGAGAGTTATGTATATCTAACCAAGATGAACATGGTAACTATTACGAGTTAGAGATCATGCAATACACAGGACTCCAAGACAGCAAGGGTAAGGAAATTTATGTAGGCGATGTTTTGAGACTCAATTCACCTACCGAATATTACGGGATTCAAGCATATGGATTCCCAACCAAGAACGGACATGGAGAACTGTTTGGGGTTGTGAAGTTAGATTGCGGGTATATCCTGCGACACATTTCTTTCTTTGGTAAACGCGATGATTCAATATGGGAAGCTCCAAACTGGGTCCACCACGGGTGGACTATCATTGACAATTATAAGTTTTGGAATGAACAGCGCACATTTGAGATTCAAGGCAACATATACGAACATCCTCACTTATTGGAGGTAGAGAGTAAATGAATAAACCAAACATCAAGCAAAAAATAGAAACGATCATAGAAGAATTACAATACGCTTTGAACACTGGTGATGATGTAACTAGAGATATTTACATTAAAAATGCGATCAGATTCGCTCAGGAAGCTATTGACCCTATCCCATTACCAACAATTAAGCCGGTGGAACTCTTAAATCAATATCAAATTGCCATAATACGTACTCTATGGGAATTGGCTCAGGGAAGAATTGACGCTCTGTACTCAGAAAAAAGTGCAGAAGAGGATAAGCAAGCTACTGAATTATGGATGATAAGAGTATTTCCCAAACATGTGTGGAGTGAACTTGTAAGGGCAGGATCGGAGGTAATCCCTAATGAGTAGAGACCCAAGAGACTGGCAAGCAGACATGGAAATGAGTCTTCAATTTACAGATGGTCATGTACAGGGCGGTCCACACGATAACGGAAAATCAGTTCATACATTTGGTCTGCTTGCCAAGGAAGCCCTACCTTACTGGCTCCAAGAATCCAAGAATCTTTGTGAAACCATTCATACACAGCAGAGAGATATATTGGTATTGAAAAATGAACTAAAAAAAGAGAAAGAAGATAACGCACGTTGGACATGTAAACACACAGCAGCAGAGCAAAAGTACCAGACACAGGCTAATGTGATAGCGGAGTTACGTAAGGAATTGGATATCGAGCTAAGAGGACGCGTGAGATGGTCCGAAGTAGCCAAGAGACTAAACGACGATGTTGTAGCTGGAAAAGGGCGTGCGGATAAGGCAGAAGAGAGAGAACAGAAGCTAAAAGAATGTATGGAGAGAGTTATAACAATTGTTGATGTATTCCACGACTCTCCAGATCAAGCGTTGCTTATGCGAGGATCGTTACAAAGAGAGTTGTCGGCCCTTTATCCATTAGATAGGGAGGATACAAATGAATCCATTAGCAGAGATAAATAAGATACAACACCATTTACCTCTAGAGGTATTGCAGGACATTGATCGGCGTATAGGTGACTGGTTAGCAACTGGAGGTAAAGAAGACGATCCGTATATCTCGCAACAATTGAGGTATGTAAAAAGGTTTGTGAGGGAGGATACAACCAATGAATGACACTGTAACAGCATCAACATTTTGGGTCTGGACAGATAAAGCTGAGAAGGATAATCCCCAACGTTCAAAGGCTGGTGATCCGATATGGCCGCACTATAAAGAAAAGGCTCCTGCTTTCATGTTGAAGGACGGACTTATCATAGATTCATCGAAGTATGCCAAAGAGGGTCAATTAAGCATATTCGATTTAATATAAAGGGGTGAGCATATGGACAATGAAGTATTTCAAATCGCTTTCCCAGGTATGACAATAGATGAGGACGCAACCTTTGATAAACTGGAGAAAGAGTTGAAAACGGCATTTTTATATAAAAGGTTGGGATTTAACCGCAGGGAAGCAGTCACCACTCCATCGTATGAGGTAAATGAGAGTGGCACAAATTCAGCACGCACCATATCCAAGCAAACAGAGAATATAGCTATTCATAACATAGATGGGGAAGACAGATCCAAACAGACTTATGAACGAGTCACATATGCTATTGGTAGGTTAAAACATGTGCATCAAAGGATCATAACAACAAGATTCATGACAGAACCTGAACCATCGGATTTAAGCGTATGGTTGGATCTAAACCTCAGCGAGCGGACTTATTATAGAATCAAGATCGAAGCAATGAGCGAACTAGCATATGCCTTAAGGTTAGAGGTAGTTATTGAATAGTGGCAGGATAATGGCAGGAAGTTGGCAGGGAATTAGGAGATAAGTAATATACAATGTAATTGTGGGTAATTGAGATCGGACACCGAATATCTCAAACATAAAGCGGTCAGATCGAAACAACCGACTTAATACGATATCGGTGATTATCCAATCCATTACCCACAAACAGATTAACTATACAATATATTGTGCTAATACATTGTATAGGGGATGATATAAGATGTGGTGGCGGAATAGGTAGACGCTAATCAGTTACAGGAGAACTTGTCAGGTGTAGCGATACGGTGCGGGCAAGACCGTCCAGATGAGTATGGTAAGACGGACGGACAAGAAGTAAAACGAGGCGTCATCACAACACGCCTATCCTGTAACATGCAAGGTGCAAATCCTTGCCCACATTAAATACAGATAAGGCATCAGGTCTATGGACTTGGTGTCTTTTGTTATTTCAAATGTTATTATCTATATGAGGTGATATGTATGAAATTGTATTTAGTAATCAGAGAACACTTTGGATACGATGAATTTGAATCAGTAATTGTTAGAGCAGAAGATGAGAAAAGAGCATTTGAAATCGCTATAGAATTAAGTGATGACTTCAAGGATGAACACACAACAGTTAAAGAGGTACAGGTAGACGGTGAAGAAGGCGTAATACATGGAAATTTTAATGCTGGATAATGAATAGGACACATCAGGCGCTCACATTGTGGGTGCTTTTTTATATTACATAAAGGATGGTGATAGACATGGACGTGCAGGAGAAGATGAAGAAACTAAACATACAACCTGTTAACGACAAGGTGTATCTACAACATCTAAGACAATGGGAATTACTAGGGCAAGACATGACTGCGCATAAGAATTACAAGATGTGTGGAGACACAGCAATGTTTTACTCAGATGAATATTTAAATAAACATTCAATTGATACATTGCTCGAAGCTGACAAAAGGAATCACAAGGTGTTTAATCCAACACTTATATCTAAACTACTACGCAAGTGTGATACGTGGTGGTTTAGGTTTAGGTATATGTAATTGATAGGCATTGACGATCCACAGCACAATATGTGCAGAAAGGATTAAGGTGATCCAATATCTGCGTTGGTCACTCGCTTATGTGACTAGGAGGACGAGGTATGAAGCCGTTAGAGGATGAACCAACCTATATACAACCTGAGAAGTGCAAACGCTGTGTATGGGGTGAATGGACAGGCACTAAGCAATGGTGTAGTAAGAAGGATTGTGCGAAGGATGGTGAAGTTAATGGTAATCAAACCACCACCAGAGGGTTGGCGAGAACGGATAAGTAAGAAAGATCAAATGATAGGGTACATCGTTCGAAGAATGGAAGATGACAAAAGACCAATTACTTATTCAGATGTGCAGAGGTTACTTTTATACTTGGACGATTATAAGAGTGTGAAGCAAGGGGAGAACGATTAGATACAAGGAAGGCGTGCCCAATGAGTGATCCACAACAAACAACATGTGATGCAGGATGTAACCAACAGTTCACAGTAGATCGATTCATTACTGATCGGATAGGCAACGGAGTGGACAAGATATACATCATCTGTCCCCATTGCAGTCATGAGTATGTAGCGTTCTACAGTGATACAGAGGTAAGGCGGTTACAGGCAAAGATCAGAAGAGCGCAACAGAAGTTCGCTAATCCTCATGCTGATCATGCAAAGGTGGCAAGGCAAGAGGCTGAGATACAACAACAGATAAAGGAACGGATGGATACGTTGAGGTTAGAGGTTGAAGGGAAGGGTGAACCCAATGGATAACATATACACCACAGAGGATGACACACGTAAGAACATGCTTGAGTGGTCTATGAAAAATGGGTACATGCCAGCACCTCAAGTGAGTACGACATGGGAAGAGAAAAGGAATGAGTCAGCCAAGGTCATAGGTGAATATATCAAGGAGTTGTGTGCAAGATGTCGGTAGATGTGGACAAGGAATACAAGTGTATGAGGTGCAGTCACATCATGAGAGGTAAAGCATATAGACGTGATGGTGCATGTTGCAACGAATGTAATGGTCCGATCATTGAAAGAAAGACAGGTGTCGCAAACAAAGAGCCACTACTAACCATAACCGTACAAGACTTAGATAGCATACCTGTTATCACATACAAAGGCGAAGACATACAAGGTAGGGCGTCACTCTCTTATGAGTGGGTCACAAGAGACAACAAGGGTGAGGGTAAGCACGACATGAGTATCAAGCATTACCCGAACACTACTGGTACTCCGGTTTTAAAGACAATAGCATTGAGTAGATTAATGTGATCAACGAAAGCGTGTGACGTTACATGGCTGAATACAAAACATTAGAGCAAAAGAAGAAGTTCTATAACTCAACAGAGTGGACAGGTAAGAACGGTATAAGGCATCAAGCCTTGAAGAGAGACAACTACGAGTGTCAAGAGTGTAAGAGGCTTGGACAAATACATCTAGACTCAGAGAAGGTTGAGGGTGAACGTAAGAGCATTGAATTGAATGTACATCACATAAAGGAAGTAGAAGATTACCCAGAGTTGGCATTGGAGTTAGATAACACTGTTACGCTTTGCTTGTATCATCATAATGTTAAACATGGTCGAGTGCCTGAAGATAATAAAGCGAGATGGATGGATGAAAAATGGTAGTATACCCCCCGTCAATATATTTCAACGAATCCAAATAATCAGGATGACCGGTGGGAAGTCTTTCGTCCGGATTTAACATTAAATTCGCGCGTTAATTCTATATTGGGAATAAATGTAAGTTGGAAGGAGGGGATAAGATGGGCAAACAAGATGCTTTGAGGAATGAAATTGAACGCGATTTAACAAAGCAGTTGAAAGAAAAAGAAGTTGTAGGAGCGCATTACGGAGATATTATTCAAGATTACCTCTCTTTGTGGGATTTGAAGTGTGAACTAAATGAGGATATTCAAAATAACGGCATAAGGATACCTGGCATGCACGGTCCTAAGTCAAACCCCTCTATTAACGACTTGCATAAAACCAATGACAGGATGCTTAAAATATTGGAGGCGCTTGGGTTGAAAGCTTCACCAATTGAACCGATCACGCCTGAAAAAAAGCGCTCACCTAACGATTTGATATGATTGGCAATAAGTACGTGGTCGAGTATATCCACCTATATAGGACAGGTAAAATCAAGCTAAATAAAGAGCGCATAATGCTGATTGATTACCTAGAAAAATATATATTGGTGCGAGATGATTTATACTTCGACGATGAAATGATTGAGAACTTTATTAAGTTTACAGAGCGATGGTATTTCCTTTTATCGCCATTCCAAAAGTTCTTAGCTGCATTTGTTTTTCTTTTTTACAAAGAGGATGATTCAGTATTTTATGAACAGCACCTTTGGTTGATGGCGAGGGGCGCAGGAAAGAACGGACTCATATCTGCATTAGGCCATTTCTTCATTAGTCCACTTCACGGAATACCGAAGTATAACATTTCTATTGTTGCTAACAGTGAGCTTCAAGCAAAAACATCATTCAAAGAAGTATATGATGCGATCGGATCCAGCGAAGTGCTAGAAGAAGTGTTCTATCGCACCAAGGTAGAAATACTAGGTAACGATACAAAGAGCGTTCTGCAATTTCACACATCTAACGCAGGATCGAAAGATGGCCTGAGAGATGGCGCAGTTATCTATGATGAAATCCATCGTTATGAAAATTCAGATGTAGTAAACGTATTCTCTAGTGGGCTAGGTAAAGTGCCCAACGCTAGGGAATTTTTTATTGGGACGGACGGTTTTGTTCGCGAAGGTTTCCTAGACAAGCTGAAAGAGCGAGCTATAAACATTCTAGAAGGCAAAGACCTAGATGATCCACTCTTCCCCTTTATCTGCAAAATTGACGAACCAGAAGAGATTGACAATCCCGAAATGTGGGAGAAAGCCAATCCTATGTTTAGCAAGCCAAGAAGCTTCTATGGCAAGGGGTTGTTTAAAAAGGTATTAACTCAATACAAACAGCTAGTCAATAACCCTTCCAACCGTGAAGAGTTTATTACGAAGCGTATGAACTACCCCGAAGTCGATTTGAACAAGGCGGTAGCATCTTGGGAGGATATCCTTGCAACTAACAGACCGTTTCCAGTTTTGGAACATCGAGTGTGTGTTGGTGGGTTAGATTTCGCAAGTATAAAAGACTTTGCAGCAGTTGGGCTGTTATTTAAGGTTGGCGAAGATTATGTATGGAAAACGCATTCTTTTGCGCGTAAAGGTTTTTTGGATGTCGCCAAACTAAAACCACCTATTAAGCAATGGGAAACAGACGGACATCTAACAATCGTGGACGAACCTGTTATTAACATAAGGCACATCGTCAATTGGTTTGTAGAAATGAGAGAGATGTATGGGGTTAGTACGATTGTAGCTGATACATTCCGTCTGGACCTTGTTAAAGCAGCATTGGAAGCAGAGGGGTTTCAAATCGTTTACATCCGTAACCCTAAAGCGATCCACTCCCTCTTAGCTCCGCGAGTAGAGACGTTGTTTGCAAACAAACAAATTATCTTCGGCGACAACCCATTAATGCGTTGGTATACGCAAAACGTATATGTAAGCATAAAAAAGGATGGGAACAAAGAGTATTTAAAGAAGGATGAATTCAGGCGCAAGACTGACGGCTTCCAGGCGTTCATTCATGCGTTATTTGAAGCGGATAATATCTTGGGTGACGAGATGGAATTCTTCTTAGGAGACATTAAATTTTAAGGAGGAGGTGAAATCATAAAATGGGGTTTTTAGATGCAATTTTTAAACGCAATAGCGAATTAGGGTTCATGTTCGATGTGGAACTATTCCAAGAAACTTCTAACCGCGCACACATGAAACGACTGGCAATAGATACATGTGTTTCATTTTTAGGCAGAACGATCAGCCAGTCAGAATTCAGAATTAAAAACGGTAAAGAATTCGAGAAAAACGAGCTCTATTATCGGCTCAATGTAAGACCAAGCAAGAACGTCACGGCCAGCACGTTTTGGCAGACATTTGTGAGTAAGCTAATCTACAACAACGAATGTTTAGTCATTCAAGCGGATGACGGCGACTTATTGATCGCTGATGACTTCCAACATAATGAATACGCGGTACTTGAAGACACATTCACCAATGTTGTTGTTAAGGAATACGAGTTTAAACGGATCTTCAAACAGAGTGATGTCATTCATTTGAGGTACAGTAATGAAAAGTTGGCTCCATTAATGAATAGCCTTTTTGTTGATTACGGCGATCTATTCGGAAGAATATTAAACGCTCAAAAGCGAAAGAATCAGATCCGCGGTACTGTAGATATGGACATGCTATCAGCCAAAACAAAAGAACATCAAGGGAAGCTGCAAGAGTTCATTAACAACATGTACAAGGCGATCAGCGATAACGATGTTGCCATTATCCCGCAACAACCGGGCTTTAAATATTCGGAAACAACGAGTAATGCAACCGGGCAAAGTGTGGACGAAATCAATAAAGTTACAAATGGGTTCTTGAATCAAGTAGCTATGGCTATCGGTATTCCAGTCAGCTTGCTTTATGGAGATATGGCAGATGTAGAAAAACAGACGAAGAACTATATGTTTTTCACAGTTGCGCCATTGCTCAAGAAGATAAGGGATGAAGCTGATGTTAAATTCTTTACACAAAAAGAATACCTGAGCGGTAACCATATTGATATTCGCAAACCTTCATATCGTGATATTTTCGACTTGGCTACAGCAGTGGATAAACTACGTGCATCTGGGACCCTTAATGGTAATGAGTTGAGAAGTGAAATAGGTTATGAAACGGTTGACGATGAAATGATGAATAAGTTTGTAATGACTAAGAACTATCAAGATAGTTCTGAAGCGCTTAAAGGGGGTGATGAATAAATGAGAGCAATTTCGAAAGAAGAGTATTTCAAGACCTTTAAGAATCAATCTTACGTCGAATACCTCAATAAAGTTGAGCGTAAATTCGAGACACTTCACAACGAAGCAACGAACACAACAGAGATTACTATCTACGGTATTATTGGTGATTCGTGGTCAGAGGATTCGGTATCAGCTTCTGATATTGACAAAGCATTGAAAAGTGCAACGGGCGATATTTTAATTCACTTGAATTCTCCTGGTGGTAGCGCATTTGATGGTGTTGCGATCTATAACAGATTAATTAACCACAAAGAGAAACACGGTGCTAAGGTGACAGTACGCATTGACGGTTGGGCTTGCTCCGCTGCTTCTCTATTTCCTGCTGCTGCTGATGAAGTGATCATGGGTCTCGGATCTATGCTGATGATCCATGAAGCTAGTTCGTTTGTCTGGGGAACCAAAAAAGAAATGAGAAAAGAAGCGGATTTACTGGACGAGTTAGAAGAGGGCATTATTGATATTTACATGACTAAAGCGAATGTTGAACGAGAGGAAATTCGTAATATGGTGGATGGTGAGACATGGTTCAGCGCTCAAAAAGCTGTTGATATCGGTTTCGCTACTTCTACCGCCACTCCGAAAACTACGGAAGATAATAAAGAAGTGTCTCAGTTAAAAGCCCAAATGCAATCAATACAAAACGAACTACAACAATTAAAAAATGTGGAACCACAAAAGCCAGCGCCTGTTAAACAAAACAAGGCAGCGAGGCTTTTTTAAATTCCAAAAAAATGGAGGAATTAAGCAATGACAATTAAATTCAATAAATCAGAAGCGTTTAAAAACGCGAAAGCGGCACTAACGGCGGTGTTATCGAAAGAAGAAGTAACGGAACAGGAGCAAACGCAAGCTTACGAAAATTATTTTGATGCATTGCAAACAGAAGTGGCTTCTGCCATTACAACGCAAGTGAACAACGATATGTTGGATCGCTCGATTCTCCAACAACGTGGACATAACGTTCTTACATCTGATGAAACAAAGTTCTTCAATGCTGCAGTAGTTGCTGGTGGTTTCACGGATGATTCAATCCTACCTGTGACGACTCAAGAACGCGTATTTGAGGACCTTACCACAGAGCATCCTTTGCTAGCTGCATTAGGTTTGCAAGACTTGGGAGCAGTAACGAAGTTCATTTACTCGGATGCGACTAAGGCGTATGCGTGGGGTGCGTTGTTCGGTGATATTAAGGGACAAATAAACGCGGCATTCCGAGAAGAACAGATCAGTCAGTTCAAACTAACAGCATTTGCAGTCATTCCAAACGACATGCTCGAACTTGGTCCGGTGTGGATTGAACGTTATGTTCGCACAGTGCTTGTGGAAAGTTATTCTGTCGGTCTTGAGTATGGATATGTTAACGGTAAGGGGCCTACTGTTTCAGAACCAGTTGGATTAATGAAGAATGTTGCGGCGAACGGTGCTGTAACTGACAAAGTTTCTTCGGGAACATTGACGTTCGCTCCATCTCAATACGGTGAAACAGTGGCGGGGGAGCTTTATGAAGTAGTCAAAGAACTATCTGTTGATGCAGAAGGTAATTCTCGTAAAGTCCTAAACAAGATCGTTATGGTGGTCAACCCCGTGGATGCGATTGGCGTACAAGCGCGGAACACCATTCAAACCGCTAACGGTCAATGGGTTATGGCTTTACCTTATAACTTGAAAGTTGCCGAATCGGAAGAAGTACCTACAGGAAAGGCATTATTCTTTGTTCAAGGTCAGTATCTTGCTGCTATCGCCGGCGGCTACAAATTTAAGAAATTTGATCAAACACTAGCGATTGAAGACGCTACACTGTACACGATCAAGCAATTTGCAAACGGTAAGCCAAAGGACAATAAAGCCGCATTGGTGTATGACTTGGCAATCAGTTTTGTACCAACACCTTAAACTGAAAGGAAGTAATCAATAATGGCTCACAAAGTAATTAACAGGTTCAAAGATAACGATGAAGGCGGTACGATTTATAGTGTGGGAGAGAGTTACCCAAAAGGTAACTCTAAACCTACAAAAAAACGTATCGAGGAATTGTCCAAAGTACATTCTGAATACAATGTTGCATTCATCGAAGAGGTAAAAGTGCAACAAAAGGAGTGATGTAATGAGCATCACGAATGAAATATTAATAGAGTTTAAAGAAAGAATGCGTTTAGAGGATGATGAAGATTCGAACCTCACACGCATTCTTTCTGCTTCTATTGTTGCTCTAAAGAATAATTGTGGTGAGTATGACATGGAGAACGAATCATTCAAAGAATTGGTGTTTGAACGCTCTAGATATGCATACAACGACGCTTTAGAGTATTTCAATACAAACTTTTTAAGTCAGATTAATAGTCTAGCAGTTGCTAAAGCGCTGGAAGAAATTCAAGTGGGTGATCCGAATGCAACCGTTTAAGTACAAACCTAAATTGAATGCTGGAAAGCTTAATAGGCGAATCACCGTTCAGAAGAAAGTACCTGGACCAAAAGACGAGGGTGGCTATCCTACCGAAGATGTTTGGGTAGATGTAGTCACCCTTTATGCATCCAGAGAACCTTTGCGTGGCAGGGAATTCTTCGCCGCTGCTGCTGCTCAAGCTGAGAATACTGTCCGGTACAAAATACGTTATGGACCCGCTATCGCCGCTGACATGCGATTCATCGACCTTAAGGACAACCGAATTTATTACCTTAAAGGAGCTCCATTGGATGATGTTTGGGGGGACCGAACCGAAACCCATCTAATGGCAACGGAGGAACTCGCAAATGGGTAACGGAAGCGTCGAATTGTTGGGCGTAGAACAGATGCTAGCAGAAATCAGATCACGACTTAACGCTGGAGCTGAACGCATTGAGAATAAAGCTCTCCGTGAAGGTGGTGAGATGTTTGCAGAGGCTCAACGTGCGAAAGTCCCTTATGACCAGAGCGGTAGTGGTAGGCATATAAGAGATGACATCAAGGTCAGCGGCGTAAGGCGTGATGATGGTATTAAATTTGTTGTGATTGGTCCCGGTAAAAAGACTGGATGGAGATCTCATTTCTACGAATTCGGAACTGCTAAGATGTCCGCGCGTCCTTTCATTTACCCTTCATTTCACGAAAACAAAGCGCGAGTAGGGCAGTTTATCGCGGATGAATTTAGAAAGGGGCTGAACAACGGATGATCGACCTAGCACCAGAAGTCAGGCAAGCACTGAGTAATAACTCGGCGCTTGCCTTTTTAGTTGGGAAAGACAAATCGGGAGAGGTGAAAGTTTATCCCGAAGTCACCCCTGATGCTACGGCATTGCCGTATATTACATTTTTCGAACTCACCAACTTTAATGACAAGTTCGTTGATAACAAGGCGATTGACAGTGAGATACACATTCAAATCGATGTCTGGTCAAAGGGTAGCACATCTAAAATGGCTCAAGAAGTGAATCGAACCATGGAGGATCTTGGTTATCACAGATCAGGCACAGCAAGCCCGTATGACACTGAGACAAAGACGTATCACAAGGTTTTACGCTACAAAACAAATCGTAAATTATAGGAGGAAAATACATGCCAGAATTAAGTATTCCAGTCGGGTTGAGAAGTATCTATTACGCAATTTTAACAGCAGATGAAATCACAGGTGCAATTTATGCTACCCCAAAACCGCTTGTGGGTGCCATTGGAGCGAAGGTAACGCCTAGCATGAATACAGCAACGCTTTATATTGATGATGGCCCGGGTGCGGTCGCTTCTTCCCTTGGTGAGATAGCGGTAGAATTCAACATCGCCGATATCCCATACGAGGTTTCAGCGGAACTACTTGGTCAAACTCTAAATGCAGATGGCGTTTTAAAAGATAACTCGAATGACCAAGCTCCTTATGTTGCCATGGGTTACATTCGATCTACTAACACAGGCAAGGATCGGTTCACGTGGTTACTAAAGGGGAAGTTCAGTTTGCCTAGTGAAGAAGCCGCAACAAAGGGCGATAAGGTTGAATTCCAAACACCGACGATTACCGGTTCGTTTATTAAACGTCGATTTGATGATAATTGGAGATTCCAGATTGACAGTGCTTCAGCAACGGCTAAACCCGAAGTTGTCGCAGCATGGTTTGAACAAGTTTATTCCGAGTTGGCACAAATCCCAAACCCCTAACGGCGTTCCTGTCTCCACTGCAACCCATCTAGTCTAGTCACGCGTGGATGCCGTTAAAATCATAAAAATCACACATGGCGGCTATGTTGCCGCCATCTAAATTAAAAGGAGTGGATAAGATGCCAGGTAGTAATAAAGAACTCAAAAAAACAAAAACTGGCTCTGTCGCGCCTCAGTTCTTCAATCCAGACACCGACGATTATGAGTACGCGCAGGGCAAAGATGGAGCATCATTTGTGTCAATAAAAAAGGATGCCCACGAGACGATTACTTTAATTAACGCTCTTGCGGTAGCTGGTAACGGCGAATACGCAGCGGTCACAGCCAAATCCATCACGGTCGAGTTTTATGGGTCGGCAGTAGGAACCACGGCCACATTCTCGTTTTACCTTGTTGGTTTGAGTGGCACAAAAAGAGTGTTCGCGGGGATCAGAAAGACGGTGAGCATTGAACAAGTCACTACAGCGGTTGTGGGTGATATCGTATCCTTTAGTGTTCCGGCTGGGTATAAGTTGCGCATTGAAAATACTGTTGCGGTAGGCGGCACTGTCACTGCCAAAGGGACGGTGGAGTAGATGAGTTTAGCTGAGGATATAGCAGCGGCAGCACTGGGTAAATCCGTAAAGAACGCCACCGAACTCGCGCAGTTAAAAGGTGGCTCTACTATCGATGGGGTGAAATATACGGGCGTACACAACAGCATGTCATTATTACAGCCCATTCTCTTATTTGATCTATCGGCCATCAATTTTGTTGCTGGGGCTACAGGGGTATTTACCGTTAAGGTATTAACATCTAGCGCAAATGTCCTGAAACTATCGGGGCAACGGTGGTTTATCGATGAGGACAAAGTTACTGCCGATAAAACAACTGGTACCCAGATTACAGATAACTTAGACTTGGCCCTCACAACAGCGATCCCACAAAATGTCGTTGTAACATTTACGTACTCAAAAGTGTTAACCGCCAAGACATCTGCAATACACATTTTCACAGACTTCTCTTTTGCGGTTGGTGCCCTATCCACTTCAATCCTCTTATATGACGCAACCTTTGAGATCGGTGGAGTAAAGGCAACAAGGGTTAATGCGACAGCGATGTATAAAAAGAATGCGGGT
Organism: Paenibacillus sp. DS2015; assembly: GCF_050433705.1. NCBI lineage: Bacteria > Bacillati > Bacillota > Bacilli > Caryophanales > Paenibacillaceae > Paenibacillus > Paenibacillus sp. DS2015. The sequence continues at coordinate 173,712 of NZ_JBNPWS010000003.1, forward strand.
GACAGTTTCGTCGCAGTTACCGAACTAGATAACGCACTCGCCACGAAACAATACGTTAAAGAATTGGCACTCGAAACCAATAAACTGGGCGGGAAGACATGGAGTGCAATTGGAGATAGCATTGGCACTAATCAGCTCACCACGAAGATATACCACGAGTACATTAAAGAAGCTTACGGAATGTTGGCGGTGAATAACTTTAGCGTTGCAGGGTCCACTGTTGCTAAGTACGATTCCGCAGACGCTCATCAATCCATGGCACTGCGGTACACATCAGTTGTTGATGCCGACATCATAACCGTGTTTGGTGGCACTAACGATGCAGCAAGTTATGGACCGACCTACGTACCGATTGGTACTATGGCAGACCGAACGGTGGATACATTTTACGGAGCTTATCACGTGTTATTGATGGGGCTCTTAACCAAATTTCCAACGCGTAAAATTGGTGTGTTCACACCGATCCAGAGAACTGGGAAGTACGAACTGTTATTACCATTCGTGCAGGCTATAAAAGAAGTAGCGGCTTTTTATTCCATCCCTTGTCTGGATCTTTTCAATTCAGGCGGATTGCCAGCCGATTTCCCGGCGTTTAAAACGGCCTATATACCCGATGGGACCCATCCCAACGCGGAGGGGCACAGACTTTTAGCCGCTAAAATAGGATCGTTCATAGCTAGCTTATAACCATAATCAAAGTTCGAAAGGAACGATATTAAATATACTCGAAATGCCCTGCCATTACTGGTAAGGGCGTTTTTTATTAGGAGGAAAATACGTGGCAAACGATATCAGAGAAATTAAAATCCCGATCATGTTGGACAAGGGAAGGACTTTAATATTCGACTTTAATGCTTTCGCCGAAATAGACGAAATGTACGGAGATTACAAAAAGGGGTTAGCGGCGTTAGGTACTGGATCACTAAAAACTGTTCGCGCGTTTTTGTGGGCAGGGCTAGTTCACGAGGATAAGGATCTAACTGTCGAGAAGTTAGGAAGTCTCCTCACAAGTGTTGATCCGGAATACATTATAGGCCTGTCTGAAAAAATACTTCAAGCCGCAAAAGGGAACCTAGGAGAAGTAAAAAACTAGGTGCCCAATCCCATCCCATTGACACAAATAGTGGTTGGGATTGGGCTTATCTTTGCTATGCAGGAACCGTCCTACTCGGAATGAGTGAGGCGGGCTTTTGGCGTTGCACACCTAAAAAGCTATTCGCGTTGTTGGAGATCCATCAGAAAGTGAATGGTCTCGGGGAAGCAGAAACGGAAGAACCGACGCACTCAGCGGCGTATATCGATCAATTTATTTAACGAGGTAGGTGGTGGTATTGGCAGATGAAATAGAAGTAGCTAACCTGGTCACGAAGTTGTCTATTGACGATACAGGTGTCGAACAATCGATGGCTGCACTTAACAGGCAAATGAAGACAGCTCAAACAGAGTTTCAGGCTGTATCAACAAAACTAGCGGGAATGGGTACAGCAGAGGAACAGCTTAGAGCAAAAACAGACTCTTTAAACAAACAAATGGAGATCCAAGCTCAGAAGATTTTAATGGTCAAGAAACGATTTGAAGAATCGGCATCTGTAAAAGGCGCGGATGCCCAAGCGACGCAAAAACTTGAAGTGGAACTGAATAAATTAGTTGCTCAATACAACAAGATGCACAATGAGTTAAAAACTACAGAGAGCGATATTGCAAAGCAAGCATCAGCATGGGATAAGCTCTCTACGTCCGTTAACGAAGCCGCCAAGAAGATGGAAACAGCAGGACGGAAGATGTCCGATGTAGGGCGTAGCATGACCCTTATGGTGACTGCTCCACTTGCGGCCGTTGGTGCTATGGCTACAAAAGCTAGTGTGGATTTCGATACTGCATGGACAGGCGTAGAGAAAACAGTGAATGGCACTGAAAAAGAATTGGCTGGATTTAAAGAGGAAATAAGAGATATGGCCACAGAGATCCCGGCGGCGGCAACTGCGATTGCAAGGGTTGCGGAAGCGGCGGGGCAACTCGGCATTGAGAATGAGTCATTAATAGGCTTTACTCGTACCATGACAGATTTAGGTGTCGCGACAAACATGGGAGCGGAAGAAGCAGCAACATCCTTGGCTAGACTCGCTAACATAACTCAGATGCCGCAACAGAATTTTGATCGTCTTGGATCAACCATTGTAGCTTTGGGTAATAACTTCGCTACTACTGAATCCGAAATTACCGCTATGGGATTACGCCTTGCAGGTGCCGGTCATCAATTGGGAATGACAGAAGCGCAAATCCTCGGACTTTCTGCTGGATTAAGCTCGGTCGGTATCGAAGCGGAGGCTGGAGGGTCAGCGGTCAGTAACGTAATGGTAAAGGTGGCCAGCGCTGTAGCGACAGGCGGTAAGGACTTACAGGACTTCGCGGATGTTGCAGGTATGAGCGCATCACAGTTCAAGACCTCATTCCAGACAGACGCCGCAGGGGCGATAGTCACGTTTATAGAAGGCCTAAGAGGATTGTCTGACAGCGGAGAAAATGTATTTGGTGTTCTGAAAGACTTGGGAATGGCAGACATCCGCGTTCGGGACTCCTTACTCCGTGCTGCTGGAGCTGGAGACTTGTTCAGACAAGCCATTGAAACAGGATCAAAAGCGTGGGAAGAGAATACAGCTTTAACAACCGAGGCTGAGAAAAAATATGAGTCGTTCAGATCACAGATGGATATATTTAATAATAAGTTAAAAGAAGCGGCAATCACTTTAGGTGACGCGCTCGTACCGATGCTCTTGACGTTAATGGACACCCTCGAACCCGTTATTCAAGCACTTGCTAAAGCTGCGGAGTGGTTCTCTAGTTTACCTAACTCTATACAGGTAACTGTTGTAGCTGTAGCCGCTTTTGCGGCGGCACTCGGTCCGTTGCTTATCTTAGCCGGGCAACTGTTAATATCGGTCAGTGCGCTCATACCTGCCGTAACTAAGCTCGGGGTTGCGTTTGGTACATGGATGCTAAACCCCGTTGTGCTTGGATTGACTGCTCTAGCGGCGGTAGCTATCACAGTAGGATCAAGTATCCACAGTGCAAAAGTTGCCACAGAGGAGCTAAAGCAAGCTCAAGAAGAATTACAAGCGGTACAGGCAAATGGCATCACTCGCGCTGAGGTGGACGCGACACAGGAAAAAATAGATAAACTCGATGAGTTAACGGAAACATACCAAAAACTTATCGAAATCGCTAATGCTACTTACGCTGGTCAGACAGGGGACAACTTGATGGCTTTACGCATAGCTTCCGACGAGTTGGGTGTTAGTCTCGAAGACCTAAAGAAGTCTGCCGCTGATGCTGGGGTAAAACTTGAATTTATGACCGAGACCGGAGAATTAACGACGGTGTCGATGAAGAAGTTAAAAGATGCTACCGCTATCCACACCAAAGCCATCAAGGACGCAAATCGCGAAACGGCCATCGAAATAAATGAATCAGCTCGTAAAATCGCTGTGAAACAACAAGAAATAACAAGCACGAAAAATCTATTAGCTACGTATCAATCTGCCAAAAAGGGATCGCAAGAATATAACGTTGCTCAGACTGCGCTAGCTAATATGTTTCCACAATTAACAGATGCAACAGGAGTTAATGCCGAGGCTGTTAAAGGGCTATTACTCCTTAAGGAACGAGAAATTCAAACGGAATGGGCTCTGATACAGGCTAAAGCGGCTGAGGCTAAACAGGAAATCGAGTCATCTATCGTTAAACAACAAGCGGCATTAGCTATCTCTTACGGCATCATGGCGATTAGCGGGGCAAGCGGGCTGGCTATGGTTGCAGTCGCAAAGATGAATATCCAATTAGACGCCTTGAGAGCGGAAGCGATTAGTTTACAAGCTATTTTGGATATGAAGCCAGGAGACTTTAAGTTACCCCCTGTTGTCACGCCTAAGTTACCATCTGTTGATCCTCCTAAAGTTAAGACGCCCAAGGCTGTAAAAGCGCCCAAGGCAAAAGGAGAAGAAGCATACGAAAACAAAGCGCTGGACGAAGCATACAAGAAACTCGAACACCTCAAAGCGCTTGATCAGCTTACTGCCGAACAGGAATTAAAGTCACTCGAAACTATACGGACTAAATATATCAAAACAGCCGACGAGCGTATGGAGATCGAAGAGAAGATCCACAGTGTAAAGAAAACGTTGGGCGATGCGTCTCTTGCAAGTGCTTTGAAAGATTATGAGCGATCCAAGGATGTAGGTAAGCTGACCATATCTGATGAAATCGAACGCCTTAAGCGTATTAAGAAGTTGTATACAGACTCTGCTGATGAGCGCGAAGATATCGATGACAGGATATATGAGGCTACAAAGCGCAAAATTGAAGCTGAAAAGCAGTTGCGAGAAGATGCCACTAAATATGTGAGTCAACAGTTACAAGCGGCATACGAGGACCGCATAGCACGCGAGACGTTGAGCGCCGAGGAAGCCTACAAGTTACAGGACAGATTGCTAAATGATCAAATTTATTTGAATAACAATTACCTCAAGAAGGTCATGGTAGATGATAGATATTCCGCTGCAGAGAAAAAGGATATTGAGCGTGAAGTGACCGAAGAAGTCAGAAAACAAGCTAACGAACGCCTTAAACTTCAGAAGGATTTTAATAAAGAGTCTTTGAAGCTTCTGGAGGATGAGAAAAAAGCCAAAGTAGATAGCATAAACAATACATCTAAAGGTATTCAGGATGCGTTGAAAGCTAAATATCAGGCGGAGAAATCAGCAGCAGAAGAAAGTATTAAAAATGCTCAGTCCGCTAATGAAGAATGGAAGAAGGCACAGTTAGACTCCATTAAGACAGTCTATGACGCGCGCATCAAGTCGGCTCAGATGGCGGCTGACGCTGAGATTGAACAACTAAATCGAACGATTAATGCGCAGATCGAGGCTATACAGGCGGAACTCAATGCTCTGAATAAAGGAGAACAACAAAAGTCTCGGGCTGAGTTGGACGCGGCAGATGCTAAGAAAATCAATCAACTATCCTTAAAGAGAGATTATGAGCCTGATGAGTCTAATCGGATAGCGCTCCAAAATGAAATTAACAAAGTATTGGCAGCTCAGGATAAGAGACACCAGGAAGAGCAGTTAGCCGATAAGAAGGAAGCTCTAACGGCTGAACAACAAGCTCTCAAGGACAAGTTGAAGGAAAAGACAGACGCCATAAAGGAACAATTAGCTGTCCAGAAAGAGCTAATGCAACTCGATATGGAAGAACAGCAAGCTAGGATAAATCAAATCTACAACGATCAAAAGGCATCCCTTGACCAACAACTTGTCGATACCCAAGCTCATTATGCTAAGTTGCTGGAAGCAAAAGCAATCCAAGCAGAAGCGGAAAAAATGATTATCCAAAAACAGCAAACGGAGATCATCAAGCTACTTGGAGAATTCGGGGACTCGTACAATCTCACTGGGCAGACACTTGGCGAAAAAATGTATCAAGGCTTTGCGGAAAAGGTCAATCAAATACAGACACTTATTGCTAGCGTTAATGCTCAGATTGATTCAGTGAGAAGTTCAGCGATATCCGCAATGAATGTGGCGACAGCGGCAGTTTCGGGCGGTGGTGGTGGTTCGGGGAGTGGCGGAGGCTCTAGTCAAAACTCTTCCGGTTCGATACCTAAAGCCACGGTAATATCTACAGTCAGTAATTTTTATGCGCCAGTCACTTCGCCAAGCTCGGTATCGGCTGCAGGTACAAAAGTAGCTCAACAGTTAGCAAATAAATTATAGGAGGTGTCGAATGCAAACCGTATCGTTTACTAACTCGCGTGGCGAAAGTGTTTTATTTGGCGCCTCCGGTGATTATCGCTTAACGCATATAGATGGCTTGGGAGGACCGCCTGCAGATATTAAATCAACCAAATCCCCATATCAGGATGGAAGTAGCTATGTTGATATACAGCTTGCAGATAGGCCCCTATCAATCACGGGCTGGATATCAGCCAGCAACCGCCAAGAGATGTACGAAAAGCGCAGGCAGCTATCAAGGGTCTTAAATTCAAAACTAGGGCCAGGTAAATTTGTGTATACAAATGACTACCGTAGCTTTGCGATTAAGGCTATCTGTGATGAGAGTCCCATTTTTAATGATCGAATAGTTGATTACCAACTTTTTACGATCAGCTTTATATGTAACGACCCCTATTTCTCGGATGAGACCCAGACGGTAAAGGGCCTTAAGTTTGAGGCAGGAGGTATGACTTTCCCTTTGCGGCTACCGACGCAGTTCGCTTTCTCGGCTTATCGAGGAACGTTTATGAATACTGGAGATGTTGAAACCGCATTGGAGATACGTTATCAAGGTCCTGCCACTAATCCAACTGTGATCAGTGAGACGACGGGCGAATTTATTAAAATCAATTATGAATTATCAGCTGATGATGTGTTTTATATAAATACAGCTATGGGAAATAAGCGGTTGGAAGTCGAGAATACAGACGGATCAAGAACAAACGTGCTTCACTACATCGATATGGGCAGTACGTTCTTTCAACTCCAACCCGGGCAAAACATGCTCAGGTACGGCAGTGATCATGATTCCGATCAGCAATCAGCAAATGTTACGGTGTATTGGAACAATCGATTTATAGGGGTGTGATGTTATCGGTGCTCCATCGGTTCGAATATTGGACACGAGTTTTAATTTACTCGGTGAAATAGACAATTACGAAAGTTTGCAACTCACACGGCGTTTTTACCGTGCTGGAGAATTCGAGATGCACATCAATATCGGCAAGAATTACACCGATCAGTTAATTGAAGGTCGTGTAATCTTAGTCAACAACCAGCCGCACAAATCAGGCATCATAACTCACAGTGAGATCAATCAAGATGAGCAGGGCATGGAAGTGCTAACGGTTAGGGGTCCTACTCTCGGCGGTGTATTTGATAGGCGCTTGACCTTGTCGGACACATATGACCGAGTGCGCGGATCTGCTGAAACCGTACTAAAACATTATATAAATAACCACATGGTAAACGGGACTTACGCTACAGGCATTTACGCCGCGCGGAAGATTCCGTTTTTTGCTATTGCTCCCGATCAGGCACGTGGGAAGGTAACACCTTGGCAAAGTCGGTATGAGCAGCTGGATAAGGTTGTTCGAGAGATCGCGGAATGGTGCGATATTGGCTGGCAAGTAGCGTTAGATTTCGCGAGTAAGAAGTGGGTCTTCAATGTTTTAACAGGACGAGACTTAACAACTAGTCAATCCATTCACCCGCCTGTTATTTTCTCTCATGAGTTTGACAACATTCAATCTCAATCATATGTGGATTCGTACATCCAATACAAAAACACTGGTTATGCAGGAGGTAAGGGCGAGGAGGAGGATCGGCTCATACAGATGATTGGGAATTCTTCTGGACTTGAAAGGCGGGAGGTATTCCTTGATTGTACTGCCGCTGAGGATGTCGTAGAGCTGATGGAACTCGGAGCTCAAAAGCTTGCAGAGCACAAGCATATCCAAACATTCAATGGCAAGGTCCTAAACACAGGTAGCTTTGTTTACGAAAGGGATTGGGATCTCGGGGATCGCGTGACTCAGCAAAATAGAAAATGGAGACTTGCCATGGACAGTCGCATCACAGAGGTTAAAGAAATCTATGAGCCAGCATCAAAGATAGAGGTCGCTTTAGGGGATGAAATCCCAACGATCACACAGTTTATGAAACAACTTCGATCAGATGTAAAAAGGAGTGATTAGGAATGCCACAAAAGAGTGGATTTTTTGATTCAACATCAGATGACATCCGAGAATATCCAGCGCGTGATTTCGCTGAATACTTTTCTCGTTTTATCACCAGCGGCGTATTTAACGGCGGGCTGAACTTAAACGTCACAGCAATCGGCAATGATGCAAATATCCGTATTAGCCCGGGTTGCGCTTGGATAAATGGGTATGTATACAGTGTATACGATTCGGAGGTAGTACTTCCGGTTAGCCCGGCAACAACTCAGGACAGGATTGATAGGGTAATTCTGAGGCTAGACACAAGCACACCTTCGAGGTCTATTAAGGCGCTCGTATTGCAAGGGTTAGCAGGTTCGACCCCTACACCCCCTGCGCTTGTTCGATCTGGGAACATTTATGATTTATCTCTCGCGCAAGTTCGCGTGAAAGCCAATACGTCTATTGTGCTTCCAGCTAACATTACTGACGAAAGGTTAAATGGAGCAGTTTGTGGTTTGGTTAACTCGCTAATCAGAGTGGATACTGCAACCTTCCAACTACAATGGGATGCTTTTATTGCATCGGTAAAAGATCAGGGGTTTGCTACAGCGGAATCCTTTAATGCGCATAAGGCAGATTATATAAAGCATCCGGGAATTGCATCGACAAGCGGGACAGCGACTGCATACACAGTTACTCTTGACCCTGTGCCCGCAAGTATTCCTGAATTTTTCGGGATTACGATTGTACCGCACGTAGAAAACGAAACGAGTCCGACACTAAATATCAATGGTAAAGGCGCTGTGGCTTTAAAAGATCAAAAAGGTGTTGCCTATGTTGCAGGCAAATTATTAGCAGGAAAACCATATACGTTCAGAAAAGTTGGAACGGATTTTTTGGCAGATAGCGGATCAGAGGGAGGTGTGAAACGAGTTCAACGAGGCGGCGCGTCTATTGCGGTAACCTTACTTAGTGTTGATGTTACAGTAAATGAATTGGATTTAAGTAAGGCAATATTAAAATTTGACTCTACTTCCAAATCCGCATTTATGGATATGAATAAGATTAGAGGAGAAATAATTGATAGTAAGACTTTAAGATTTACTAGGCATAACATCGAGGGTGATGAGTCAAAGAATGTGATTATCGCATTCGAAGTCATAGAATTTGAAAATGTTAAATCATTAGTTAGAGGTACTTTGAGTGGGCAAAGTAATTTATATGGAAATATTCCAAATCCTATCAACCTTAGTAAATCCTTTATAATTGCAAGCAACAGTGTGAATTTTTTTGGAAGTGATGGCAGCACTCTTAATAATGTTAGAGCTACTATAATTAGCCCAACTTCTTTTCATTTAGTTATACCCAATTCCAGACAAGGTGTAGTATGTTATCAAATCATAGAGTTTGAATAAAAGAGGAGGAATACACATGATATTTTTAGCTCAACTTAATGAAAACAACGTCTGTATAGCGGTCATACAAACATCGGGAATGATAAGTGGTGGTCGTCATGTTGAAATAGATACGCTTGATTTTGATTATTATAATTTACGCAAATATGAAGACGGACAATGGTCGGAGAAAAAGTACGTTCCTGATTATGCACAAATTGAATTATCTAGAATGGAACAGTTAGAAATGTCACAAGTGAGTCAAGATGAAGTTATTATGCAACTTATGCTAGGAGGTATGTAATCATGGGTGCTGTCTACGAACTGTTTTTACGCAATTGGGTTAATAGTCGGGCAAGTGTTGCACAAATAGAATTAGCAGTAACAAGGGGGTTTATAACCTTGGAAGAATCCCAAACGATTATGGGGACAGAACCTAACCCACAGTAAGACAAACGGACGATTATACGCAATATCAACAGCACCCATTGAGGTGTTTTTATTTTGCCCTCGGAGCCGATCTGAGGGTTATTTTCATTGAATAGGAGGGGATTAAATGGCTACCGAGACCCAGGAACAAATTACAGCAAGCATTGTGGCACAGGCAGCGGAGGCTACTGCAAAGGCCGTGGCACAAGCGGCTCAAGCTGCAGCGACGGTGATCGCTAAAGAAAACAGTACGGCGCTTACCGCGATCGCTATTTTACAGACAGAAATGACGATGCTTAAAAATCAACAAACTAGCTTTGAAACTGAAATGAACCGCAAAATGGACAACCTCAGCCCTAAGTTCGATAAGATTTTTGGGAAACTTGAAGAGATAAACGAAGGTCGTCCAACGTGGGCTGTGGCGTTAGTCATCGGAGCTTTGTTTAGTTTATCCGTGGGGTTGATCGTGTTTACTGTTACGCACATTTAAAAATTGGGAGGTTTAATATATGGAATGGTCAGCAATATTAGAATTTATCAGCGCTGAATTAATGGTTGTGGTTATTGCTTGTTGGGTCATTGGTTACATTTTAAAACAAACACCAAAGGTACTTGATTGGACTATAGTTTATATCGTTACCGTGTTTGCCGTTGTGTTTGCTGTATTTTTACTAGGCTTTACAGTACAAGCCATCTTGCAAGGTATTATGTGTGGAGCCGTGGCGGTATACGGTAATCAGTTAGTTAAACAGGTGAAAAAGAGTGGTGCGGATGAGTAAGTTAGTGTACTACAGTCAAGAAGATGCTAAATGGAAAAACGTTTTGTACTCCATTCGAAATGACAAGTCCCAAACCATTGGAACATCTGCTTGCGGTCCAACAAGTGCGGCAATGGCCATTAGTTCACTAACTGGTAAAGCTGTATTGCCTACAGTGGCGGCGGCTTACGCTATTAAAAACGGGTTTCGTACGCAAAATGAAGGTACGTCTTGGGGTTACTTTGCAAGCATCGCAAAACAATACGGGCTGATTTGTAAGCAAACGGGCAGCCTTGACGACGTTAAGAAAGCTCTTATTACTGGCAAATTAGTTGTTGCATCTATGGGCAAAGGTCATTTCACGGGTGGAGGTCATTATGTCCTTTTAGTCAGGATTAATACCGCAAAGGGAATGATTGATGTATACGATCCAAACCATGACAATACCAAGTACGGATCGGATGGGTTAATTGATCAAGGCATACGTAACGATGGGAAAGTAACAGCTAGAGAATCAGTTTTCAAAGGTGAAGCTAAACAATATTGGATTTTCGAAAAGGAAAAGGAGGAACTTGAAATGAAACCAGTTGATGCAAACGGAGTTATTGCCTATTTAAAACTAGCTCATGCAGTTGCTAAGACTCCAGCGGAAAGAATGGAAATAGGAAGATTGGCAGATTTATTGCGAGTAGCTTCAGGTCAAGCAAAAAAAAACGGATAATTCAAAGCCCACTAACCTTTATTGGTTGGTGGGCTTTTTTTTTATTGGCCAATCCATTTTCTAGCGTTAGCATAAGCCTCATCCAATCCCTCAATTTTACCACCTTCCCAAGCATGTTTAAAAGTTGATCTAATCCATTTTAGTGTTGGCTCAGTTATCACTATTTTGTCAGGATGTGCTTCAGCGATCTCCTTCAGGTGGCATAAAGCCAAAGTGGTTTTTGTTTAATCAATCCGAAGTTTTCATTTTATATCCAACTGCCGAATCGAGAGAAGCTTTACTGTTACCCAATGGTTTATGCGGAGTTGATGGCACGCGTGACGAGAGTTCCCTTAACATCGCGTTGTTGGATTGTAAATATTCTAGCATCGATGCAAAGGCTAAGAATAATATCCCTGAGATAGCGCCGCTGATCCACCATGTTAAAGCGACCACAAAACGGAAACTCTCGTCAACTTTGAACACTATAGCCGCAGGACTATCTTTCGCACCATACACAATCCCTAAGATGATACCACCAACAATTGATATGATACCAAGCACCTTTAATATTTGAGACAAACTAATCCCCTCCAATATTCGAATTCAGGACTAGTCTACCAGATTTAGGTAAAAGTTTCCATGATAAAACAACATTTACAAATCCCAAAATTGATCAGCCTTGACGGAAGGGTCAACTTCTCGAAGGGCTTTTATTATTTTCTGCATCGTATTACCGCTCGGGATATATCCGCCATCATTACAAACTGAGGATATAGTCTGTTTATTGACCTCACTTGTCTTTATTAACCAATCTTGTTTAATACCTCTTCGATCCAACCACTTCCCTAATTTCGAACGCGGTTTATTCAATCCCAATGACATACTTAACGCCCCCCCCTTATAGTTCCAAGTGTGGACAAAGGGTGAAAAATATATACCTTTAAGTCAAGAAATGTTGTCATTATGACCAAGCCGTACCCCATAGATATAGAACTAGGAACATAACTAATAGCTTTAAAACAGATTGGTTAGGCAACTGGTTATACAACTAGGAGGGATCACATGATAGTGGCGATTGATGCGGGTAACTTTGAAACTAAGTTTTATGACGGTAACACGTTCCATAAATTCTCATCAGCAATAGGCGAATACAGGGATCGCAATTTAAAAAGTGATGGTGGCATTGAATTTGAGTACAACGGTCAAAAGGGCTTTGCCGGAACTCTTGCGCTCATGGAGAGTGAATTTAGCGAAAGTCAGAAAGGAGAAACAAAGGCACATCCGGACGCACGATTGCGGGTTCTGCTTGCATTGCATCAGTTCGCGGAAGGGGCGGAGCACAGTATCGTTGTAGGCCAGCCAATCAGCATGCATACCGAACCCGAAAAGATGGCCATTAAAGAAATGTTATTAGGTCGCCATGAAATGACGGTAAATGGAAAGAAAAAGACGATCGTGATTAAACGGTGTGAGGTAGCTGCAGAAGGAGTTAGTGTTGGTTTATTGGTGCCAGGTGGCGGGGTTGTTCGGGTAATCGATATCGGCAGCGGTACAATTAATTTCGGAACAGTAATAGATCGTAAGTTCAGTGATAAACACAGCTTCACATTGGGAACCGGTATGGAAACAGTCAGATCAACACAACCTGCAGCATTCGCTCGACAAATCGCAATCAGAGCATTGGCCAATGGATGGAAGGCGGGGGATGTAGTTTATCTTTGTGGTGGTGGAGCTGAGGTTCTTTTATCACACGTTAAACAATTCTTTACTGGTGCTATGTTGATTGATGGTCCACCAGAATTTGCGAATGTTCGGGTATTTTATATGATCGTGAGGAAGTTATATGGCTAAAGAGATCAAGATCGTTCAGGTTGCTTTTAACATCTTGGACCCTGATCAGCGAGCATTTTATGAGTACGTACAGCTTAGACCTAATCAGTCGGGTTTTATCAAGCGACTAATTCAAAGGGATATTGATCAGTTACGCGAAGGAACTCCTTTAATCCAGGAGCCAGTGAAGAATATAAGTGTTGATTTCGACTTATTAGGATTTGTATAAGGGGGATGATCGTATGTGTAAATGTGAAGGGTGCGAAAAAAATATTGATTCGGATCGTGAGTTAACAGTTATTGGTGAGCACGGTTATCGTTTATGTGGACCCTGTGAAGAGTTTTTGAAGGAGGATAAATGAAATGTTGGTATTGAGCTGGACCCCATTTATTGGTTTGGCAGCTGTAGGCGTTGCGTCTCATATGATCGAAAGGCGTATGGAGTATGCAGGACATGGGGGTTATGTGCTGGGATTAAGGATCCTAACCCACGTAGTTTGTGCTGGGATATGTTTGTCCGCTTGGCGTGATTTGTTTAGGTATGCAGGGATGATACTACATGTAAATGGCACTTGGTAACATATGCACTTACTTATGCAACTAAATTCCAATTACTTATGTAGAAATCAATTAATTACATGGATAAATACTCATTTATCAATACCTATGTAATACAAGCAAAAGGGTTTGATATGACAATGTTTTAAAGAAATGTTAGAGCGGAGCGGAGCGGAGCGGAGGAACGAAGTGAGGGAGGGAAGTGAATGATCACAAGTTCAACAACGCTGCTTGCTGGTGCTGTGGGTAGTGCGACATCTGCATATATGGTATATCGTGGTTTGCCTGAAAATGTGATGAGGAGGAAGTTAGAGGGATTATTTAAAACAGGTGAAGTTTTCTTAAAGATCGTGGGATATAAAAAGAAGGAGCTCCGAAGTTATCCGAAGATTAAAAGAGTTAAGATGTATTTTGATCGGAATGAGGCTGTGTTTACTTTACCTATCGGAATCGATCCTTCTGTTGTAACTGAAAAGGAATGGTTGTTTAAACAAGTGTTTGGGGAGTTTTCGGAGCTGCACATGAATGACGATTCTAGGACGTTCGTATTGAAAGCTTACGGCGAATCTGTTGAACAGTACAGTTATGACATAGAAGCTGTTAAAACACATGTTCAGGGGGTTGAGTTGCCTATATATGCTGGTAAGGATCGAAATGGGTATGTTGTGTACGATATGGTTCCTAATCCTAATTTGCTCATTGCAGGGGAACCGGGCAGTGGCAAATCTGCATGCATCCGTTCCGTTTTAACTACCTTGATAAAAACCGTTGATGGACTTGAACTATATTGTGCGGATCTGAAAAGGTCTGAATTTCATCTTTTCAAGGGCATAGCCATAGATGTAGCGACAACACCGCCTGAAATATTACGAGTTGTAATGAAGTTACAAAGAGAGCTGGAAAAGCGCGGAAGGCTATTAGAATTGCACGAAATGGAACACGTTAACCAACTCCCAAAAGAAATCAGACCGCCATACATTGTTTTTGCAATTGATGAAGTGGCTTTGCTTAAAAAAGACCGCGACATCATGGACGGAATCGAATGGATTAGTACGATAGGCAGAGCTTTAGGGGTGTATCTTATTTTATCCATGCAACGCCCTGACGCTAATGTGCTTGATGGAAAGTTAAAAAATAATCTAACGGTGCGGTTTGGCTTTAGGCATTCGGACGAAATCAACAGTCGTATAACTATTAGTAGTGGCGAGTCTGCCCATATTAAAAACAGCGAAAAAGGCAAGATGTACATGAAGTTTGACGGAATCAGCGCTGTCCAAGGGTCTTATCTTGGTGTGCCAGAGGCTAGGGCTTTACTAGCGCCTTTCAAGTGGTCTAAGGGCGGGGTTGACAAGGGTGATCGCATTGACATCACAGAGGAATCACAGGAGGTTGAAGGAGATAATGAAGAGGATGAAATTGAAATGGGTATGTTAGGATGAATGCACGAGATAAGGTTATCCTGAACGACCTAGAACGCTTCAGGTGCTTAACTCGTGACGATGTCGCTGAATTGCACTTCTCTCATACGAAACAGCCTATAACACAGGCGAATATTGTTCTTAAGCGAATGCGGAGGGATGGACTCATTAAATGTTCTACGGAACGTAGGAAATACATCTACTTTCCATATGCTTTAAAAATGAAAAAGGACTCACAAAAAATAAATCACTTCCTATTAATAGCTCAGTTTTATAAAGACGTTCGCAGGAGTGTCACACCTAAAGAATTTATCGTTGAACCAAAATACGGAACTGGATACATGGAGCCTGACATCTTTATGATTTGGAAGGGAACACCTTTTTTCGTGGAGGTCCAGCGCACAACATACACGGATAAGGTTATGAAAGCTAAGATTGACCGTTATGAACTTTACTACAATAGTGGCGAATGGCAAAAGGAGTCGTGGCAGCCTAAAGATAAGAAAGTGTTTCCCTATGTTTGGATCATCGGTGTAGGTAAATATTCCACAGGTATTCGACCGTTTAGGGTGATTCAGAATAGTGCGGAAGAGATGTTGAAACAAGTGAAATGAAAACAAGAGTAGGAAGTGTCTCAAATCGACTCCATCCCACACCCATCCCACAGGAGCGACATTAAGTTATGGGAAACGCGAATAAACAAACTGTTTGTCCCGGACAAGAATACACCACGAACCCTTGAAATATAAAGGTTCGTGGTGTATTTGATCATTTCGCGGGAAACGACATATTAATGTACATGGAATGGGCGGCATGATGTAATAAGGGTCACAAACCCTTATGCATCAAGGGTTTCCTTGATAGGAAACCCTGAAAGACCACATTTTGACCACAATTGTATAATTTAGAGGCCTCTCAGGATTATCTGAGAGGCCTTTTCGACTATGACATATACGTTAATTTTTTTCATTTTTCTATTGACTATTCCAATAAATTAAGATTACGTTCAATTTATAATACATAATGGGGAGAGATAAAATTATGACTATTGTAAGAATTCCACTGCTGAACCGCCAAGTACACCCTGAATGTAGATGGGAATATAGACGGAGGAAGTAACAAAAGCTGTTCCCGCAGTGACAGCGATAGCATTGCTTGTTGAATACAGACGGCTTGAGAACATTTGCAATGAGATGATAGGTTCGGCAGCACGAGTCTCCGCTACGAAGAATAGAATAACCAGCACCACGAAAGCAGAGAATAAACCAATGATTGGGAGTGAGTCCCAAGGAAACAGTTTACCCCCGAGCTTGAGCACGATCATGAGACTGACGACAGCACTGACAAGCGTAAATGCCCCCCCCAATACGGGTCCGAAAATACTTGCAAGGCCGAATACAGCGCCAAAAATGCCACCAAGCTTTCCCCTTTGTTCTACAGGCATGAGATCATACATGAGGGTGAAGGCGATCGGAATCAATGCGCACATCCAATCCCTTGGATGGCTCGATACAAAATAAGTAAAATGACATCTCTGCCATTTCTGAAATCTGTATACCGATGAGACTCATACGAACTTATCCAAGCCGCCTAGTTCGCCGACAATCGTACCCATAGCTGTCGTGACAATTGGCTAACTATGGATGCCATCAAAATCCCCAGCATCAGTCCAGCTAAAATAAATCTCATATGGTGTTTGCTTATAGTCATTTGTTCCATCCCCGGTTAACATGTTTTATGATACATACGGCCATCCACAAACAGCCTGCAGTAATCAATAAACCATGAGCTACACGTAGCGGTTGCGTAGCGGCATACTGGGGCAAATACATCAAAAAACCTACTGCAAGTGGAACTCCAACCCACTTGGGAAATAAACGCGACTTCCATAACGCGGAGGCCATCATGACCAATCCGAGGCCGAGCAGCATAAGTCCGACGATAATGATGAAGAATCCAGGACCAGTCCGAATCTGATTTGCCAATTTTAGCAACTCCACAGTCTGCAGCTTCACCGCTTCTTGTCCGATGACCTGGAGCCCGAACACCTCTGCCCCGTAAAATGGCAACGTCAAGGCGGTTCCCAGCCAGCTCAGGATAAGTCCGCGAAATGCTATTCGCTCGACGTTTGTTTCCTGAAGAACTACATACACGCCGTAAAGACCAAAGGTCAGAAGAATAAAGGCAAGCATCGCAATGAGATGAGAGACGAGCCATTCGACGGAAGCAAATGCAGTTGCGCCCTGCAGAGATACTTCATCAGAGAAAGGACGAAGGAAGGGGTAAATGGCGAACAGTAAACCTGCTACTGCTAGAAGTATTGCAGCGAATCGAACTCGGAACAGGGAAGTTCTTAGAGGCAAACTACCTTTCTGTATGTAATTCATGTTAGGCATGGATTTGGTATTCATGGTTATGCAAACACCCTTTCTATTTAATAACTAAGAATAACATGAAACTAATCTGATTAGTTTATCAAGTTAATAAACTGCCTCCTCGTCGCAGCAGAAGCCGGCAGAAGATTATTGAGTCATTTCTTTTAAGGGGAAATCATGTATTTGTCGACGGAACGGTAGAGAACGATGTAGCACTAGAACGAGCCTTCGAGCTTGGCATAGATGTCGTAGTTAACCTGGCTGCTCAGACTCACGTAGACCGGAGTCTGGAAACGCCGGGTACACTTATTGGCGCTAATATTATTGGAGCGCAGAAGGTGCTCGACATGTGTCGCAAGCACAGTGTTAAGCGCGTCGTTCAAATCTCCTTTGTAGAGGTGTATGGACCTATTCCCAAGGGAAGTAACATAAACGAATCTGCTGGCTTCGCACCTGTAAGCCCATATGCGGCCAGCAAGGCAGCATGCGATCTACTCACTCAGTCCTACCACCCAAACCTTCGGCACGGATACTATCATCACACGCTGTGCAAACAATTACGAGCCATTCTAGACAGCGGATAAGCTGGTACCACTGGTCATTACGAACGCTCTTCTAGGGAAGCCGCCGAAACTCCTACTAAATACAATAGATTATTATTCCATATATTACAATATTAAAATAAAAAAAGTAACAAAAAGTAAATATGGTAAAAGTTAATTGTAACAAAATCTCTTCAATGCTCTGCTTGCAGATAATCCAATTGATTTAGCCGATGGAGCAGGAAAACGCTCCATGCGGTAATCAGGCTGAGAAGTCTTTAGCATCAAGTGTTTCCTTGAGAGAAAACTCCGTTTGACCACATCGTGCAAAAATGAGAGACCTTTCAAGAGTTCATTGAACTTTTGGGAGGTCTCTCATTTTTTTTAATCATGCACAGGTGGATATGCTTCAATCTAATTCTTGATCTAAAACAGGTATAACTAAACGACGTACTTCATCTGTTGACGTGGTATCCATTAATTGGTTTCTTAGTTCGCCTGCGCCTCTAAATCCACGAACATAGATTTTGAAAAAGCGAAGAAGTGGTTTAAATAAACGTGGGGTTTCTTTTGAATATTTATCGTGAAGATCCAACTGTAAAAGAAGTAAATTGAGAAAATCCTTCGCACTATGTTCTTTATGTTCTTTTTCAAAAGCAAATGGATTGGTGAAAATGCCGCGGCCAATCATGACTCCATCAACGCCGTATTGTTCTACTAATTTTAATCCTGTTGCGCGGTCAGGAATATCTCCATTAATGGTTAACAACGTATTTGGAGCAATTTCATCGCGTAATTTTATTATTTCAGGGATTAGTTCCCAGTGTGCATCTACTTTACTCATCTCTTTTTTTGTACGAAGGTGAATGGAAAGATTCGCAATATCTTGTTTCAATATATGTTCTAACCAATCGCGCCACTCGTCGATATTAGAGTAACCTAATCTTGTTTTAACACTAACCGGCAATCCACCAGCTTTTGCTGCTTGAATAATTTCTGCTGCAACTTCAGGATGATGTATTAATCCAGCCCCTTTTCCATTGGATGCGACGTTTTGTACTGGGCATCCCATGTTTAAATCGATACCACGAAAACCAAGTTTTTTCATATCAATACTCATCTGTTCAAAAAGTGCAGGTTTATTGCCCCAAATATGAGCGACGATCGGTTGTTCATCTTCTGTGAACGTTAATCGACCACGTGTGCTGTCTTTTCCTAAAGGGTGACAATAACTTTCTGTATTAGTGAATTCCGTGAAAAATACGTCGGGTTTTGCAGCTGTACTAATGACGTGACGAAATACAACATCTGTAACATCTTCCATGGGTGCTAATATAAAAAACGGCTTTGGTAAATCAAGCCAAAAATTTTGTTCGTTACTCATATGATCTCCTCCTTAAACTTTTCAGTTGTACATCTTGACTATGCATCCCGCAACTGAAAAGTCGCATCGGAAGCATGGGCTTAATATATAAAATCGATTTTAGCTATTGCAAAGTCCTTTATCCATCATACATAGTATCATTTCTTTTCGTTTGATGCACATGTTCCCGCATACAACACATGTGTTGTAATGGACGATTCAAATGCTTGACCACCAGTTGGCCACGAACCTCAAGGGTTTCCTGGACGGGAAACTTCAAAATGTTAATAAAAGAAGTTGGATGTGTGTGTGAGTATGTCTAAGTGAATGTGGTGTTAGGTTTGTTAATTGTATTCTCATCAAAGTCTAATCCAAGTGATTCGAATCATTGAAGCGGCGATGGAGAGCAGCAGAATCAAAGTTTCCATCATGGTATAAAGTAAGATTAACAAAGCGATACTGCTGAGGAATTTTACACAAGACAATGAGACGAATTTAGTGCGTAGCCGAAATGAGGCGCGCGCTGTTTACAGTTCACTATACATGTAGATATAATGAATGATGTAAGCGCTATATTAGATAAGCTATGATCTGGACATTTAAGGAGGTAATCATGAGTAAACAACGGGTAATCGTCACCGGAGGTAGTGGGTTGGCAGGGAAATGGATATTAAAGCATTTTGTAGAACACAATTATGAAGTCATCAATCTAGATGTAAAGGTTCCAGATGAGCCTATTTGTCGGACGATCATTACGGATCTAACTGATCTGGGACAGGTTCATAATGTTCTTTCTCAGTATGCGGGAGGACACCGACAAGAGGTAGCAGGGATTATACATTTTGCAGCCATCCCGCAAGCCTATACGCACCCTAATGAAGTATGCTATCGAAATAATGTGATGAGTACATATAACATATTGGAAGCAGCAGCGAATTATAATATTGGTAAAGTAGTCATTGCATCGAGCGAATCTTCCTACGGAATTTGCTTTGCGAGTGAGTTCTTTGAACCGAAGTATTTGCCGATGGATGAACAGCATCCTCAGCTACCTGAGGATAGTTACGGATTATCGAAGATCGTGAATGAGCTGACGGCAGAAACGTTCAACCGCCGTACAGGAATGCAAGTCGTAAGCTTCCGATTGGGCAACATTCTAGTGCCTGAGCGTTATGCTGAAGTGAAGGCACGCTTTGATCATCCAGAAGACCGACTGCGTATTCTATGGAGTTACATCGATGCGAGAGATGTAGCAACCGCTTGTCGTCTGGCCATTGAGATAGATGGACTCGGAGCGGTAGTCTTAAACCTTGCTGCGGATGATATATCATCTGATCAACCTACACAGCAATTAGTGAACCGTTACTTACCTGGAGTAACCGACATTCGTGCGTCACTTGAGGGTAGAGCGACACTCTTATCTAGCAAAAAGGCGAAACAATTATTAGGATGGCAGGCACAATATTATATTTTGGAGCAATAGTTGGTAATAGGGTAGAGTGACGGATGGGTAAAATAAGTTTGTATATTATAAGCCTCTCGTGAGTTCTACGAACTTTTGGGAGGCTTCTTTTTTACGTTTCATTACGTGAAGATAAACATGTTTGGTGATATAGCATTCTAACCTTATATTGTGCGGTTCTATGCTCTGTTAGTGCTTCCAGCACAATCGAACCTACATCATTTCTACTTGGTGATTTATCTTTGAATATATTTCTTATATTTGTTGTATCTAAAATAAATTACGCAATATGATAACCCAAATCAACATATTTTCGACATTCAGGATATTTATTGATGTCATAGTTTGGAATTGGGAATATTTCACCCCAATTAACACCTAAAGTCTCAGGAGCTTTTACAAAAGCATTTTGGTGAGCGTTATCTCGAAAAATCAAAAACTCTAAAGTTTCTCTAAAGGCTTTATTGGAACTCATCTCGTAAATCCTAGAGCTTTGTAATACACCAGTCGATTCAAGAACCACGTTGTTTAACATGTCTGCTACTAAATTTCCATGACTATACACCCATGATACATTCCCTCCTGCATCAACAGAAAGTAAACTTTGAGCGCCCATGATGAAATGATGCGGGTTTGCATGTTTAACAGCTTCGTTAAGAGGAGCACCGCCAATTCCTACATTCCCAACTTCATTGTCCCCTGCACCAATTAATAATTGATTAATAGTACTTTGAGCGATCTCTACCATTTGTAAACCTATTTCTTTTTCAGCTCTCTTTCGATCTCCATGTACTTTTACGAGTATACCACTTCGAAGGGACTCTCATTTTACAAGTCTAAAGGAGAAGCGAGGGTCAGAATTCACCCTAAATCCATTGCAAAGATGAAAGCGAAAGTAAAAGAACATACAGCAAGAAGCAAAGGAATAGGAAATGAAGACCGAGCAAGGGAGTTTAGACGCTATATCATGGGATGGGTAAACTATTCAAAATAGCGGATATGAAGAAGCTGCTCCAAGTGACGGATGAATGGATGAGAAGATGCATCCGAATGATTTACTGGAAACAATGGAAACGAGTGAGGACAAAGTTTGTAAGGTTACAGACACTCGGAATTCCTAAACAGAAGGATGGGAATACGCCTATACAAGAAAGAGCTACTGGAGAATCTCCAATAGCCCCATCCTCAGTAAATCCCTCGGAAACAACACGATTAAAGGACTCGGATTCCTATTCTTTTCAGATTACTATCGACAAGTCACTACGTGAACTAAGGAACCGCCGTATACCGAACGGTACGTACGGTGGTGTGGGAGGTCGGCTATTCAACTAATGAGTAGCCTCCTACCCGATTGTTATTAAAGGTTGTTATTAAAGGTTGTTATTAAGGATTTTAAGCACTTTTTTCTTGATCTTTTTCAGCTGCTTTAGCAGTCCCTTTAGCGAAGGTTAAGAACATTCCTAGAACTGCAATGGCTACTAAAATCGGTGTACTATTATTCCATACACTTCCTTCAAAGAATAGAATGTCTTTTATTCCATCAAACATAAATCGCATGGGTAACCATGGATATACCCAATCTGCATAGAAAGATGGCATCATTTCAGGCGCTAACTGTAGCAATGGTGCTCCGAAGAACATGAGTAAGATTAAGATGGGTAATGCTCCAAATCCAATCCAAGAAGCTAAGCCGAGAATTAATAATCCAAAGCTGACACTTGAAATCGTTAAGAATAAGGCAACGGTCATAAAGCTATCAAATTCATAGCCTAGCATCCAAGAGGATAATGCAGTCAGTGTGAAACCCGTAAATATACCTAATGCAATGGAGATAAGTACTTGATAACCTCTGAACTTCAACTGATCGACAACTGTTGAGAATATACGCTTTTTGCCAAGCATCCAAATTAATATAGCACTATACGTAGCGAGCCAGATGGGTTGGAAAAAAGAAAGAGGTGCATTACTTAATTCTCCCGTTTCAAACAAGGTGGTTGTACTCGCAACTATGGGTGTACTAAATATACGAGCTTGTTCCACAGTAAGTGGTAGATTTTGTTGTTCAAATGCTGTGAATAGTTGTTGACTCATTACTTTATTTACTTGTGTAGCAAGCGTATTTAAAGTTTGACTAACGACGCTAGCAACGGCAGTATTCTTACCTTGGTTTACATATAGCAGCATTTCTGCAGAAATAGGTGTTGCTGTTTGCAACGTAGCATATTGTTCTGAGAAGTTAGCTGGAATAACGATAGCGCCGTAAAGTTCTTTATCTGCCATTTGCGTGTTCATTTCTTGCTCGCTCTCGATCGGTACCCATTTGATCATCGGCTCACGACCGGTGTGATCAGTTGTTGATTTCTCCATGATTGTATCTACTAATGTTTGACCAAGAGCACCTTGATCTGCTACTACAATCCCAATCGGTAAATTTTCTGGTGATGAATATACCCCCGGAATTTGTGTGGACAAAAATACGAGTTGTATAGCTAATACAAGAATAAATGCGATACCGATATAACGATTCCCTTTCATCCTGACCCCATCCTTTCATGATAATCTACACAGCGTTGCTTATCGTGCATTTTGATTATATGATGGAGCCAAGAGATAAGCGATCAGCAATTTACATGAAAGTGTCGATTAAGAAACACTTCTACACTAATTGTCTCTTATATACCATTGGAGGTGATGACTTGGATAAGCAAGATAGACGGATAACGAAGACGCGATTGGACATTAAAGAAGCCTTCATTGCTTTGATGCAAGAGAAGAGCTTCAATGAACTCACAGTACTCGATATAACGGAGAGAGCTAACATTAATCGAACGACTTTTTATAAGCACTATTTAGATAAATTCGATCTATTGGACAAATATGAAGCAGAAATATTCAAGAAAATTGAGGAGGCGATGGATGAAGTCACGATGAACTCTTTAAAGGATACCCTTGAAAAGCAGATCTCTTTTCTATCCCTTATTAAGGTCTATGAATATTTTAACGTAGAAAGAGCGCTCATGAAGGTGCTTCTGGGTCCTAATAACGATATATCTTTTCAAGAAAAAACAAGTCAACTCCTAATTAAACGTATGCATGAGCGTATTTTGACACAGGTTCCGTTGGAACAATTAAACATTCCTTTAGATATTCTTATCATATACGTATCCTCGGCGCATATAGGCTTAATTCGATATTGGTTAGAGAATAATATTCAGCAAACTCCGAAAGAGATGGCCATGCTTTTATCTCAAATTATGATTGAAGGCCCCTTTAGAGCAAGTGGATTAGAATATTTTCTTGAATGATGTTACTTTTTTTCAACACTGGCTTTGTCTGGCTGTATCGATTCAGTGGATGCTTTTGAAATTTAGCCATATGTAGCTGTCGCTGAAAATACTAGTCCGATGGCTAATACGGTGAAAGTAACAGCTTTTCTTGAACTTTTCATTATTTGGCTTCTTCTAAAAAATTTTTTTTCATACAAGTTCTTCAAAAATTATATATTGCTAGAACTCTTCTCTTAGATTCCTTCTCCTTTTATATCGATTTAATAAAATATTATGACGTGTTCTCTTCTATAGATAATCCATATTTAACCAATTTTGTAATAATTGAATCTTTGAATGTGAATCCATATATACGATGCTTGATTTAGTTTCTAGTGTTACTGTGAAAAATGCTTGATTAGAAGATCCTGACAGCTAAGCGCGAGACCAATGAAAAACGTGTTCTTTACGAATCTGTGAAAATGTACCTTTATTTTATGTAATTCCTCACGCTTTTTACTTTAATAGCGTCAATGCTAAGGCATTTATAGGACTACACGATCTAAATCAACAGGTACTTTCATGGTTAGATACCATAGCGAACTGCCGTGTATATGAGACTACCCATGAGGTTCCTACTGGACGGCTTGCTAATGAGTAGTTGAAACCGCTCAAGACTAGAACTATTGAATCATCGAATACCTCGCTGTGTAGATTATAATAGTGTTACTAAATGTAGGTTGTGCTCTAAATATTGATCTGAGTCCACTCACAAAGTTTCACATACTTCATCTTCAAGACATAGTCTTAATAGATATGCTTATTGGGAAGGCAGTTGAATTTCACTGTATCTACAAAAATTGAAGAAGAAGGAGCAGTACGATGGATGATCTTACAATTGAAAGTTATGCAGAAATGAGGAGTACTCATTTCCATGATGGCTTTGAACTATATTATCTGCTAAGAGGTGAAAAACTTTTCTTTGTTAATGATACGATAATTCAATAAAGACACAAAGGCAGATGGTCAGTGGATCGGCTGCCTTTGTTCAGCTATACCAGCTAATAGCTTGTCAAGATTACCAGTAAAGTGAAGCTTATTCATATTGTATATTTAAAAACATGTAAGGCAAATAACCCTCCAATTTTATTTTATTTGGAAGGTTATACCACTGCTTTTATATTAAGCAGGCCGGAATCACCAGGCTCGGTCTCAAACCGTTCGGTAGTTGGAAAATTATTGTTGGCGAGGATGTTAAGTGAATAAAAATAATATGAAAGAGAATCAAAGAGGGCTGATACGTCGTATGGATGAATGTGATTGGTTTATGAGGATGGCGATAGTGAAAGGATAGAACGTTCAGAACTGTTTTCAAAAAAATGCAATTATGGGAGCATAGATCGAGTTTGCCTATGATCCTGAGAATGAGGGTCACCAGATCTTTTGATGCTATTGCAAGATTTGAATGTGTACTTCTCAATCAGAAATATCCAATCGCTTTGAAAAACGCGATTGGATATTTCTTAATAAAGAGATCCCTAGTCTTCACGGCTAACAAGCCTCATAGTTCTCAGCCAGTCTCCTCCAAAGCTGAAAGTTGAACATACCCTGATTTTCCAAGACTATAACTTGTAACTGGGACCCACGTGACTCCGTTCACAACGACAAAATTACGACCGCCTGATAAAACCGCACCAGGATATAAAGAAGCGACCCATGCTCCAGTTGGAGAGGCGGTTGCTCTCATATTGGTTGCAGTTTTGACTGTCCAGGTTACACTCAAAATAGAAACGTCACCTGCTCCTTCGGCGACTGTGATACTAGAATCTACAGCATTTTGGGTAACAGGTTCAACACTATCTGCAAACGCCCCAGATACCGGTAGTGCCATTGAAGCAACTAAAGAAACAGCAATCAATTTTTTTAACATGTTCGAGTCTCCTTTTGATGGTCTAAAATATGTTTTTTTACTATCCTACTTAAATATGTAAATAAGAGGATAAACATAATATAGCATATAGCACCATAAAATGGTAGTAATGATTTTGTGATGTACAATTTCTTGTCACACGTCAAGAAAAAAAGATAGTGATAGTATTATTCAACTCTATAAAGGTACTACTAT
This sequence comes from Paenibacillus sp. DS2015, assembly GCF_050433705.1. NCBI lineage: Bacteria > Bacillati > Bacillota > Bacilli > Caryophanales > Paenibacillaceae > Paenibacillus > Paenibacillus sp. DS2015. The sequence continues at coordinate 199,649 of NZ_JBNPWS010000003.1, forward strand.
TAAATATTCAATTTAAGAAGAGTGATTCTTGTTACTTTCAATAGCGCTTTGACAATAGCAATAAATCATATGCAAACCAAGAGTTATTCAATGAAAACTGCAAGTAAGTTCTTAAACTGAGTAATGCCTATCCTTAGTAAGGAATCAATACCTTTCTTAACAAAATCAATGAAGATTTTCCCGGGATTTCCTCGGAAATTTGGCTTATATTCAAGAAAACCTTATTCACGGTTTATTGGGTGATCCAATTCTGCATGGCCCATTAGACTTTCAGGTGATTCTCCATCGACAAGCAGATCGATGCTGTGAACTTCCTCAAACTGAAAAAATGTTTCTCTAAGTGCATCTAGGGCTAGAAGCTCTCCTCCAGAACCTAATCTTGCTTCATCCGGAATATGCACATTTAATATCAACGTTCCTTGATTGAATTTTGTTGACAGTAAGTCAATCTTGTTCCACAAGGAGATCAACCCGGTTTGATCCTTACTCTGGAAAGCGGCAAATGTCGCACTGTATTTGTCAGAGTTATCTTTAAAAGTAATTTCCTTCGTACTCTTCTCTAGTTGGGTTAGTTGAGCATCAACGTAATAAACCTGAATTTCTTGAGTTTGCTTGTTCTTCTCTTCCTGATTAGCTCCCTGTGGCAGTCCAGTACTTGCAGGATTAGAACCTTGCACCGGCCCTGAAGAAGTGTGCTTGTTTCCACAACCTACAGTTAACAAACTGATTGCACATACTAAGATAGCAAGATGAAATCCTTTTTTCATAGAAGCACATCCTCTTTATTTATTTGCCGTCCTATAGCTTCAGATACTCTTTGATCCCATCTACGATGGCTTGAGCTGCTTTAGTTTGAACGCTCTCTGACATCATAGCCTCTTCATCAGACTTATTACTTAAAAAACCCACTTCTAGAAGAACTGCGGGCATCGTTGTTTCTCGAATGACTTCTAAGCTGCCGTTTTTCACACCACGATCCTTTAGTCCCATTGCTTTGACCAAATGCTTATGAACGATGTTTGCAAGTTCCTTACTATTTGCGCGCTGGTAATAAAACGTCTCAGTCCCCGTTACCTGAGGGGCAGAAGATACACTGTTTCCATGTATGGATACAAACACATCTGCATTTAAATCGTTAGCTAATTTAACCCGTTCTGGACGTGTAGGATAAACATCTGTTTCGCGAGTCATAACCACTTCTATTTCGGGCTCTTGTAACAAGATCGCCTGAACTTTAAGGGCTAAAGCAAGGTTAAATTGCTTCTCATATCTGTTTGTAATACTTGTTGTACCTGGATCACTTCCTCCATGCCCTGGATCAATAACTACAATTTTTTTGCTAGAACCACCAATCGGGGTTGCTGGTGTCGGATCGTTTACCATTTTTAGATCAAGAATGAATTTTCCAGCGTCGTATTGTTGATTATAATTAACCGAACTTACATTGTTTAATTCAATAACTATTCGAACTTGGGCTGGATCGTTCTTGAAAAGAGAATAGCGTACTTCAGTAAGATTGGGAATATAACCAGTATCCAACTTTCCCATGGACTCAACTGGCACAGGTTGACTCATATTACCGAAATTTGTAGATGGGAAATCCACTACAATACGGTCGGGGTTTTTCAGTGTGGTAATCACTGGAGTAACCTCACGGTCTAAAGAGACTACGAGTTGATTGTTCAGGTAATTAATTTCGTGAACAAGGTTAGTTATCGAGTCATTTTGACTACCGTTGGCAGGAGACGATGGTGGAGAAGTAGTGCTTGCTAGAGTAACTATCTTTTCTTTGTTATTCCAGTCTACCTTCAAGCCCATTCCTTCACTAACAAACCGAATTGGAACTACAACGGTATTTTTAATTATTTGTGGGGCCATATTGAGCGAAACCGAACTGTTTCCCACGGTCGCTTCTTGCTTTCCAACAGTTAATGCGATTGCTTTAGAGCCTTGTTGAATATTTATATTCTGTGTTTTTTGATCCCAATTCACATTAAACTTTAAGTTCTCGGCTACCACTCGAATGGGAATCATAATATTGTTGCGAGCATTTACGACTTCAACTTCATTAGGTAGATTTAGTTCCTGGCCATCTAAAATAATTTTTATTTGAGATGTTGCTGCATGAGACTGAACTGGCATGAACAATAGTATTAGTGCGCTAAATAAAAACAATAGTACTGTTTTCTTCATTTTACACCTCGGTTTATTTACGTCTTATATAACTCTAGCTTTTCTGAATGACATAACTACAAAGTATCCTCATATATAATTCATTTTATAAAAATATTTCAAAGGAAAATGAACCATCGACCAATCAATAAAGCAATACAATAACGATCCAACAGGATTTCTTGAAGTAGAAGAGAGGCATCAAGTATGCGGGGTATTAACAATCACCTCCTGTGACCCACAAGTTAGCTCAAGAACACTAACTGCTTGATTATTACATTATTATACATGATTTTCCATGTAATTCGAGGAGTTATATGAAAAAAATATAGAATTGTAATATATTTGTTTAGATTGAATTACAGGATTACTGGAGATATAGTAAACTTATTAACGATTATACTTAAAAAGAAAAGATGCTCAACCTCGTAATCAGTGTTTGATTAATTAGTTAAGCCGATTGAGATTACATTCTACTAAAATCCCAGTCTTAGAGCGGTGACGATAACGTGTGAAGTAATGACGGCGTTGATAAGCTTTGATACGATTATGACGACCTTCTACGGTTGCGTTTGTCAATCGACAACGATGGTAATTGATGATCTCATTTTACCAATTACGCATCGTTTTTAATCCGCTTTTTACAGCTTCGTGGTCGATCTTATCGCCCTGTTCACACCAACGGTTGAAACCAAGTATTGCAACTTCGACATTCGGTGAATAGTTATACCAAGTCGTAAAATCTTCGTTCCATTCCCAGCACTTTCGTAAAAGCGGAGAGTAACCGAGCAACTCTTAATCGCAATCGAATTTACTCTTGCGGTTGGAATTCCCCTCTAATCTATCAATAGAGATAAAATACATAAAGAATCATCTCAGGGGACAATAGAGAAAGAAGATTCAACCGGCATATAATGCGGTTTTTTTGATTTGACGGATTGTAATATGCCGTGCGACAGCTAGCAGCCAACTAAGGGTGGAATGCTCGTGCGATTGCCCAAGAAATTGGGCGGCATCATTCCACGGTAACACGAGAGATTACGCGTAACCAAGTGAAGGGTGTTTACGAGGCTAAAGTTCTTTCAAAAAGACTATCAACAGGGGAGGGAATCCTCTATACCTATTGGAAAATGGAACGGTTGGAAACGCAGTGGTACTTTCAAAACGATCTACCTACCGTTGGTCTATACTGGACGCTTGGCGCGAGCAGAGGTACACCACAAAGGAAAACGGTGTAAACCGCTAGAAATACGAGGGCGCTTTCTATTGCAAAACACCTTCATTGTTATATCTGTTTTATGAAATGTATAGTTATGTATAAACTCAATTGTGGGGTATACCATATGACCATAAATATTAATAAATCTTATATCATCACCATTACCGAATAGCTATTCAGCAATGTTTGAAATATACAAATGTAAATAGTTAAATTTATTTTTTTGTAACTTTTGTGCATGTCGCAGTGTTATATAGATATGTATATCGAATGGATAGATGAAAAGTAGAAGCAGCAATCCGTTTATATAGACTATTTAGTAGGAAACTATAAGGAGAGTGATTGTAATGCCCTTTAAAGTTAGAAACAAGACCTGGAGCTAGTATAAAGTAGTGGACACAAAAAGGAGGACTGATAAAATAATATTGAAAGGTTGTATCCAACTATGGGAACCAAGCAAGGAAGATATAGTGATGAGTTCAAAGCAATGATCATTGAGCTCCATCGTAAAGGGAAAACGGCATCTGAAATTATGAGCGAATATGGTCTAAGTAAAACGGCGTTTTACAAATGGATTAATGAAGGTAAAGAGATTAATGTAGATAATGAACAAGTCTCTGTCGTAGAGGTTAAAAAGTTCGAATCTAGAATTAAAAAGCTTGAAGAGGAAAATGAAATCCTAAAAAAAGCTATGACCATATTCGCCAAAAGATAAGCGTTCGTGAGGTTGTGGATGTGGCCGTATCCCAGTCTGACAAACATAGCAAAAGTAAATTGTGTAAGGTGCTAGGAATTGGACGTAGCAGCTACTATTACTGTACTCAGAAACGCCCTGAAGGACGCTTAAAGCAAGAAAACAATCAGTTGAGACAAGAAATCATCCGGCTCTATCACGAACAAGATGGTGTCTATGGAGCACCTAAAATCAGAGAAGAACTTCTTAAGCTACAACTCCCATTTAAAGTGAGTGAGAATCGAGTACAACGGATCATTAGAAGTCTAGGACTCCGATCTGTTGTGGTCAAAAAATACAGACCGTACAAACCGGATGCTGTGTATAATGGTGGCGAAAACCTACTGAAGCGAGACTTTAAGGCAAGCAAGAGAAATGAAAAATGGGTAAGTGACATCACCTATCTCCACGTCCTTAATAAGGGTTGGTGCTATTTAGCTTCGATTATGGACTTGTCTACAAATAAAATTATTGGTTGGTGTTTTAGTCAAACGATGGATAAAGCTTGTGTGTTATCAGCACTTCATCAAGCTGTATCCACTCAGAAGCCTGCTAAGGGAGTTATCCTCCATTCAGATCGAGGCAGTCAATATACGAGTCATGATTATCGAGAAGAGCTCAGGACACTGGGAATAAGACAGTCCTTCTCGGCCAAAGGTTGTCCCTATGATAATGCTCCTATTGAAAGCTTCCACGCTATATTAAAGAAAGAAATGGTCTATCGAACCGTATTCACCTCTTTTGAAGATGCTCGAACAAAGTTATTCCAGTATATAGAAGGTCGTTATAATCGCAATCGCATTCATTCTGCTATAGGGTATAAAACTCCTTAGCAAATGGAAGATTTCCTGTCCTCATCAGCCTAATTTAGTCTTTCTTTTTGTGTCCAGTCTATTGACAGAAGTCCAACATTTGAGGAGCAATCGACCGTGATGAAAAAAGAAAGACGAACATTTACAACTGAATTTAAGGAACAGATGGTTCAGTTATACCAGAACGGAAAGCCTAGAAAAGAGATTATTAAAGAATATGAATTGACGCCATCTTCATTAGATAAATGGATAACGCAAAGCGAGAAAACAGGTTCCTTTAAGGAAAAAGACAACTTGTCCATAGAAGATGCAGAACTTATTAAACTTCGAAAAGAAAACAAACAGCTACTTATGGAAAATGACATACTAAAGCAAGCTGCGCTGATACTAGGACGAAAGTAAATGTGATTCGAAATAATCAACACAAATACTCGATATCAGCCATGTGTAAAGTCCTTCAACTCCCAAGAAGCACATACTATTATGAAGCGAGCGAGCCGTCTTCAGAAGATAAGATTTCCTCTGTTATCGTCCATATATTCCAAGCAAGTCGGCAATTGTGTATTTGTAGATCTCTTCAATCGTGAAAGAGAAAGTGTCCATACTGCCAATTAAGAAAATTAATAGAGTGGTAATGTCAATGTGGACTGCATAGAAACTATTATAACGATAAATACTATATAAGATAAGCTATCCTGATTGAAAGGATATTCAAGCCTGTAGCTTAACATTTGAAAATCCTTCTAACATTCTTCTAATGTTGGTACGATTGCTATACCTCGAGCATATCACAAAAAAACAGAGTCATCGCTTGAAATCTTGGGTTTACAGTAGGAAATTCCGATACGTAGATTAAGTATCAAAAACTCATCTTAAAGATTCAGGTTCTAGTGGTGATAGGAAGGTTTATCCCAGCTAGTAAAGAACCATACTCGAATGTAGAGAACCCTATAAATCAAAGCGTTGATCTAATTCAACAAATGCCAGCCGACTAACTTATTTTTCCGCATACTGCATATATGTTTGCTAAAGCTTTCTTTACATGCGGACTACCAGTTGACCACATTTTGATCACGAATACATCGGATTTAACATTTCTACCAGCTCATAACGAACTGGTTTTGTCTGAAAAGTGGACTTAATCCCCATGTATAGAACAAAAAACACATAAAGCTCACTTAATGTCTTGGGCCGCATGATATAAGAACCAGAACGGTTGAACGAAAGCGATAGTTTTTATGGGGACGGATTGGGGACGAAAGCTGTCATTAGCGATCAAACGGAAGCTATATAGAACCATAATGGAATAAAGAAAACCCTTATAGATCAAGGATATGACCAACGACAACAAATACGAACAAAGTAACCTATGTTCCCGCATACGAAACATACGTTTGAATAATTTCATGACTACCACTTGACCATATTTTGACCACGAACTCTACGCACACATCATATTCACTTGGATATATAGGACTTATTGTTGAGTAGTTTCGGACGGAATGCCTGAGAACAGGCTCAAAAAACCTTTAAAAATCATCATGTCTCATGGGCGGCATGATGTAATGAAATCATTATCGAAGTAATTCGATGATGAGCGACCGCGCTTAAACGGTAGATTTTATCGCCGATGGAGCAGAAAAACGCTCTATGCGGTAATCAGGCTGAGAAGCCTGTAGCATCAAGAGTTTCTTTGAGAGGAGACACTGCTTGAGCACAAAGTGCAAAAATGAGAGACCTTTCAAGAGTTCATTGAACTTTTGGGAGGTCTCTCAGTCTTTTTAATCATGCACAGGTGGGTATGCTTCAATCTAATTCTTGATCTAAAACAGGTTTAACTAAACGACGTACTTCATCTGTTGACGAGGTATCCATTAATTGGTTTCTTAGTTCGCCTGCGCCTCTAAATCCACGAACATAGATTTTGAAAAAGCGAAGGAGTGGTTTAAATGGTCGTGGTTCGGTTTCTTTTGAATATTTATCGTGAAGATCCAACTGTAAAAGTAGTAAATTGAGAAACTCCTTTGCGCTATGTTCTTTAGGTTCTTTTTCAAAAGCAAATGGATTGGTGAAAATGCCGCGGCCAATCATGACTCCATCAACGCCGTATTGTTCTACTAATTTTAATCCTGTTGCGCGGTCAGGAATATCTCCATTAATGGTTAACAACGTATTTGGAGCAATTTCATCGCGTAATTTTATTATTTCAGGGATTAGTTCCCAGTGTGCATCTACTTTACTCATCTCTTTTTTTGTACGAAGGTGAATGGAAAGATTCGCAATATCTTGTTTCAATATATGTTCTAACCAATCGCGCCACTCGTCGATATTAGAGTAACCTAATCTTGTTTTAACACTAACCGGCAATCCACCAGCTTTTGCTGCTTGAATAATTTCTGCTGCAACTTCAGGATGATGTATTAATCCAGCCCCTTTTCCATTGGATGCGACGTTTTGTACTGGGCATCCCATGTTTAAATCGATACCACGAAAACCAAGTTTTTTCATATCAATACTCATCTGTTCAAAAAGTGCAGGTTTATTGCCCCAAATATGAGCGACGATCGGTTGTTCATCTTCTGTGAACGTTAATCGACCACGTGTGCTGTCTTTTCCTAAAGGGTGACAATAACTTTCTGTATTAGTGAATTCCGTGAAAAATACGTCGGGTTTTGCAGCTGTACTAATGACGTGACGAAATACAACATCTGTAACATCTTCCATGGGTGCTAATATAAAAAACGGCTTTGGTAAATCAAGCCAAAAGTTTTGTTCGTTACTCATATTATCTCCTCTTGTTGCAATATATAAAAACGATATAAGCTGTAGCAAAGTCCTTTACCCATCATACATAGTATCATTTATTTTCGAATGATGCACGAGAGGAAGGTCTGACTCCCCTCGCCTCCATGTAAAAAGCACGCTTGGTAAAATTCTATGACCAGTGTTTTCAGTGGAATATTTTGAGGCGGCTGTTGTCGAAAAAGATGATACAACTATTACTGTTACATCCAACGATAATTCTGAAAATAATGAGCGAATATATACACTTATAACAAAGGGAATTGATAATAATGCCGAAGTTGGGGATAAGGTTAAAGTGTGGACTACGGGACAATACAAGGAAAGTAATCCAATACAAGGACAAGCTACTAAAATTGAAGTAGTAGAGTAGTTATTATCTACGAGTACCTTGGCCAACAGGCTAGGTGCTTTTTGTATTACAAAATACAATTATATTAGCTAGTGAATTGACCCAAAAAATCAGATACAATACATTGGCGCTGATTCTCTTTAATCAGTTCGTCTGGAGAGTACCGTGAAAACAACACGTCAGAACGCATTTATTATTTTATCGTTTACTTTTATGGCTTTTATTCTGGGTACGACGGAGTATATTATTGTGGCTTACTCTCAGAAATATCCGCGAGCCTCGGAGTTACGCTAGCGACAGCCGGGGTGGTGCTACCTGGCTTCGCGATCTCTTATGCAATTGGCACACCAATTATGATGTCCTTGTGCAGCCGTGTTCCGAAACGGATTACGATTCTTGTATCGCTTGTATTGATTCTGCTGCTGTAATTTGTGGAGTGCTATAGTTGGAACTTACATTATGCTACTGGTGACTAGAATAGTTACTGCCGTACTAAGTGGTTTTGTTCTTTCTGTAGCCATTACGGTAGCGAATGAAGCGGTTAATCCGGAGAAGAGAGGTAAAGCGATTGCTACGATTTTGAGTGGTTTCGTTGTCGCGAATGTATTTGATGTGCCGATCGGTACTTTAGTAGGGCAGGTTTTCACTTGCCTGCAGCATTTGTTCTTAATGGAATATTAGCTGGAAGTGCCTTATTGTTAAATTATATCTATACTCCACGCAAACTACCGAAGCCTGTGCCCAGCTAACTCAAGGATCAGATCGGACTGTTCACGAATGGAACGTATTATTCTTACATTTCTCATTCCGGTTACGGCAGTGGGAGCCGTAGTAGCCGCTAACATAGGAATCGCAGGTGGATCCGCGATTGGTGGAGTGGTTGCCAGGCATAGTGGATTGATCTTCCTTCCTGTTGTGTAAAAAAAGAGGCAACTTATGAGTTCACGAACTCATAAGTTGCCTCTTTTCCTTTCAATGAAACACACCTTACTGAATAGCTCAATCTCGATCCATTAATTTATTTATTTTTTCTTTAATGACATAATTACAATCAGGTCAATCACAAATATGACTCCAAAACCGACGCTATAAATAATAAATTGAACAAGTTGCCCAAGTCCATCAGCATCTTCAGTAATCCAGTACCATAGCGTTGCTGATGATAATATTGCAAAATTTATGACTGTTGAAATTAATAATGTCTTTTTTACGTTGTTGTGTCTTATGAGTTTCATACTAAAGATGATTGTTGCTATTAGAGATATGATTAAGGGCAATATCAGAAAGAAAATATAAATATAGATCCACATCCTTTAGATAAAGAGAATAATTGTTTAATTTGGCGTAGTCTGTCTTAATTTTGTCCAAGCTGTACCTGCACCGCCACGCTGGATAAGGGGGCTTGCTTCGAACCATGGTTGATTTCCACCTAGATTCTGGTGTTCACTAATATACGACACTTTTGAAACATCGAAATGTGTTGGGGTACCAGAACTAGTTCCCGTATCGGTTCTTCCCCAAACCGGGATATTGTTCCACTCATAAGCGTACTCTACAACACCATCGCAACGAATATCGTCAATTTCGTCAGGACTTAAATACTCTCCTGGATTAAAATCCGCATCAATCATGTTTAGACCAACATAGTTGATGTCAGTATCCGCTTCCATTAATGCCAAGGTACTTTGTACCTTCGATTTATCGGTAGCTGTCATGAGTGGATTAGTGAAGGCACCAAGGTATGTTTCTGTTCCGACAAAGCTTGCAAAGGTATTTAGATCAACTGTGTGGTTGTAACCTTTGATTTCGTAAACACCAACTCCTCCTTTACGAACCCCTGCATGTTGCCATGGATTGGTATCTGTACCGGTTCTATACAGGGCTTCAGAATCTGCAAATGCTAAACCTGTTGTGGTAAAAAAACTAATACCCATGGCAAGTATCGATAAAATCAACATTTTCCCAATAATCTTTTTCATGAATTTAATCCTCCCATTTTTCTGTGTTTGAAGGGAATGCTGATCTTTGCACTTCATTGATTTTGTTGAAGGCATCGATTGCTTTAGTTCTTAATTCACTGTCCAAGCTATGATTTGAAATTTCTTTAAGTTTTTCTAGGGCAGAATGCAGACTAATTAATTCCGCTGCTTTAATTGCGTATAATACATTATCTTTTGATTGGTTATTGTCTAACATGTTTAGAATTAACTTTTCGTTCATTATTAGTGCACCATTTCCAATATCGCTATTATTATATTTTCCGTATACTTCTAGTATTGATTTCAATGACTCTTCATTACGTAGTAAACCCAAGGCATAAACCGAACTTGCGTAAACCTTTGGATCAAGGGTGTTTTTAGCTATTTGTTCAATTTTAATTGCGACATTATTTTGCCTTGATTTCCCAGCTGTTACTACTGCACTGCGTATTAGTAATGAATCTTTTTGTTCATAATTATCTATGACGTCATGAATAGCAACAGCTAAATATGGATTATTAGTTCTTCTCATCGCAGTGAGTGTATTACCCTTAACTTTATTTGGTGTCGTGGCATCATTGAAGAGATCAACCAATATTTTGTCTTGCTTATCCTTCTTTGCTTTACTTCTGCTTTCTTCCTTTAGTTCACCTAGAGCATAGGCCCTAATATCATCATTTTCTGATGTGTCTGTCGCCAAAGTTAATAATGTTTCAGAAACAAAGTCGTTCTGATCTTGAGATTTCATATTGGAATAAAGATCGATTAAAAACAACCTGTTTATTTTATTATATGATTTGTTTTTTACCTCTAGCTCTAATTCCTGAGTATGAATTCCACCTTGCATTTTATTTTTTAAATGCGGACTGATTATGGCTAAAGAAGTATTAAACGTGTTATCTTCTTCAGTTGAATATTCAGCAACAGCTTCCAATAGTTCCTTTTCATTAAGTGTTCCGAGGTAATCCTTTGTTAATGTCATATCGTTGTAGAAGGATTTTATTTTAGTTGAATGAACTTTTTTTTCAACACTCGCTTTGTCTGGCTGTATCGTTTCAGTGGATGCTTTTGAAATTGAGCCATGTGTAGCTGTCGCTGAAAATACTAGTCCGATGGCTAATACGGTGAAAGTAACAGCTTTTCTTGTACTTTTCATTATTTGGCTCCTTCTAAAATGTTTTTTCATGCAAGTCCTTCAAAAATTATATTTTGCTAGAACTCTTCACTCTTAGATTCCTTCTCTTAGATTCCTTCTCCTTTTATATCGATTCATTAAAATATTATGACGTGTTCACTTCTATGATAATCCATATTTAACCAATTTTGTAATAATTGAATCTTTGAATGTGAATCCATATGAATTAGATATGTAAATGAAAAAGTTATGCAGAAATGAGGAGTACTTATTTCCACGATGGCTTTGAACTATATTATCTGCTAAGAGGTGAAAAGCTTTTCTTTGTTAATGATACGATAATTCAATAAAGACACAAAGGCAGATGGTCAGTGGATCGGCTGCCTTTGTTCAGCTAACGGGCAGAATAGTTTAATAACTGTATAAAATGGCGAGAGCGTAAAATGTGACAATCACTTTTAGATGGTGACTCAAGTTCAATTATAAATTCCCTTCTAGCAAACCCCCACTCGTTGTGCCATGTAGTGAGGGGGGGAGGGCTTTCCTTTCTTGAACCACCATTCCACTACCCCTACGATAGCAGCTCCCAAAAATTGAATAGTCACATCTTCACCGTCACTTAATCCTTGAGATTTTCTTTCGGTATGTTTTCTTCATTCTTTAACTCATGGAGGACAAATTCTAGGAACCGACTGCGAAAAAAAAGGCCCTCCTTTACTCGAGTATTGTTCTTTTGAACTCTTTGCCGGTTTTTGGAGCAAGACCGAACAGGAAGAAGAAAAGCCAATTCCAACAATCCAAGAACTTCGTAAAAAGGAAGTTTAAATATCCGATTGAATCGCGTGTTGACTATAGACTAAAGGTGTTACTGCCAAGGAATGGGTTTTTACCTTATTGCCGAACTATGAAATGAAAGGAGAGTTTTTTCATGAGTTCACTGAACTTGTGAGAAGCCTCTATCTTATTTAGTTCTGTAACACGGGTTCGCCGGCTCTTTAGAACTTTCCGATACTAAACTTTCAGAGGAAAAATCCTCATCATTAACTATAGAACTGGGACTGGGATAATAATTCTACTATTTGAGTCAATTAGGTAGTTAGTCCCCAACCTTTCATGTTATATTTTAGGTAAAAAAGGGGAAAGCAACAAAATGAGTAGAGTATTAGCTGGATTGATTGTATTTGCTTTATTGCTCAGCGGATGTGGGGGAGAAGCTTCTTTTCCTGCAGATGATATGGCAATATACAAAACTGGAAATAAAAAGAAAGTCGTACGATATGGTATGAGTCGTGTAGAGGCTGAGAAAGTTCTCGGCGAAGAGGAAAAGCCATCTGGTGATGGATATCTATACGATTCAGGAGTAGCAATTTTCTATAGGGATGATAAAGTAGCTGGGATAAGATTAGATAAGGAATCTAAAAAGACTTTTCAGACCAAAAACATAAAAATTGGTATGTTAGAAGATGATGTGAAAAAGAAGTATGGGAACATTACGATGGCTGTTGCTCCCTTGAGTTTAGACTATTATTATGACACCCTAACTAAAAAGTTTCTAGATGATCCAATGTCTTTACCGAAGTCTCAAGAAGGTAAGGAAAACATATATATCATCTCAAATACCATTGATGAGAGTGGATCTGTGGAATGTATCTATCTCTTCGACCTAAAAATGGCTCTATATGGGAAATAATGATAAAAAATAACGCAGATTGGGACTTCGGTTAATTTTTTTTGAGCATATTGTCTAAGAAGAAGAGACCTTGGCTTATTTCTAAAGTTATTTTTTCCAACATAATTTCTTTCGGAAGGGAGATAATACCCCTAATGAACAAAGACTTATTATCTTTGCGAAGCTGGATGGTGAGAAATGAGAGCCTTTGGAAAAATGAGATGGGTTTATATTTTGATTTTTCTGGTTTTATTTTTTAGCTTAACAGAAAAAATAGATGCCAATGAAAATATGGAAAAGAAAGAGATTGGAGAGACACTGAGCCATATCTTTAATCAAAGAGCTAGAATAATGATAAATCAAAACATCCATGAGTTAGAGACACATTACTTAATCAATCAACAACTGAGTAGTAACGCCTATCGAAACGAGAAGAATCGGATTAACTATGTCAATGAATGGGCTAAAAAAAGATCGATAAGGCTGGTGGATGCTAATAGTGATATTCGTTTAGTTCGTGTGAATATACGAGAGAACACAGCTATTGTCTCACTGGTTCAATCATTTAAACTTAGTTATAATTACTTAAATAAGATAGTTCCAGTACAGACCCTCGGTGTAGGAACTCGGCACTTTATTACACTGAAAAAAATTGATGGGAAATGGATGATTTATAAAGAATGGTACCTGGATCCTCTCGATGAAAATCCCAACAAAATTGCAGAAACACCTAATGGGATTGCTCCATCAGCTAAAGCCAAGCCAGAAATTTATAATGGTAAAAAATATAACCGTTCGCGAGCGATTAGTTATGCTAATAAATATGCCGGGGCAGCTTTGGGAGCCGGCAACAATCATCGTTACAACAGAAATTATTTGGATTACACCGGTCGAGGTGGCGATTGTACAAATTTCTCTTCTCAAGTAATGGGTGATGCAGAAGCAGGTGGGTTACCTATGACTGGTGCATGGCGTTATATTAAAGGGGCTGGTGGTAGCCAGAGTTGGGTTCGAACCGATTCCTTTAGTAATTATATTCTACGTAGTGGTTACGGTGAACTAGTGTCTAAAGGAGATTTGCATCACATTGTTACTCCGACTAGAAAGCATCCCGATGGAGCTATTTCACATATTCAACCAGGTGACTTAATTGGATATATAATAGAAGATAACGATGTCGATCATTTTTCAATTGTTGTCGATTTTGATAAATATGGGTACCCACTTGTAAATTCACATACAGCAGATCGTTATCGGGTTCCATTCGACTTAGGTTGGGACAAGAATACAAAGTATGTACTGATTCACATTAAGGACTAGAAAGTTGTAGCTTGTCAGCATAACCTTTTTTCAATGTCATAAAATAAAGACAAATGATATTGATGGTTATGCTGGGAGGCAATATGAAAATACCCCGCTTGTTGAAGCAATCTTTCACCAGAGCTAGTGCTATGATAGTTGTTAAACTGATTGGCCTGATCGGTCGTGTAATCCTAACTAGATTGGTCGGTGCCGAAGGAATCGGAATGTATCAAATTGCCTACTCCTTTTATGGTTTTTTAATTATGCTTTCAGGGGGATTACCTACGGCATTGGCTATTATAACAGCAAAAAAAACTGTGGTTGGATGGCAGTTTTTAAAAATAATTTCTCTTTTTCTTGTACTTTTCGGCAGTTGTATAAGTTTGATCGTTTTTTGGAATTCGACCCTATTAGCCGAGTTGTTAGGCAACCCCCGCTTGAATTATGCTCTGCGCGGTCTTGCACCCGCCATTTTGTCAGCACCTTTATTAGGCTTATTGAGGGGTTATCTACAAGGTCAAGAGCAATTTGGTCTTATTGCAGCTTCGGAAGTAATTGAACAAGCCTGTCGAATTTCTTGTATGCTACTAATCGTCTATCACTTGATGCCATTTGGAATAGACCGTGCGGTAGGCGGAGGAATCTATGCTACTTTTATAGGGTCTTTGATCTCATTTGTTATTTTAACAATTTATGTCTCAATGGATAAGAAGAAGTTATTACGGTCTCCTTATAAATCCTCAACCCTTCCGTTTGTTTGGTTTTTCAGAACTTCCTTTATTATTTCAATCACTCGTATGCTCATTCCAGCTTCTGAATTTATTGATGCTATTCTTATTCCTAATCGCTTGATTTCAGCGGGATATAGTACCTCAGAAGCTACCTCAATATACGGTATCATTATTGGAATGGCGACAATAATTGTCTATACTCCCACCCTGGTGACAGGAGCACTGAGCCATACCACAACCATGCGAATTGCATCCCACTGGCAGCAAGGAAACTTTGATAACTTTCACCGACTTTCACGACTTTCACTAAAAATAGGGTGGTTATGGGGATTATTCTCCTCAACATTTTTATTTGTTTATGCCACTGAGCTTTCGTTATTCATATTCAACACCGAAGATGCCTATCTAACGATAAAATACTTGTCAGCAATCCCGCTTGTCGTCGGATTTCGTGAAATATCGACGAGTATATTATGGTCAAAGGATGCTAGAGAAATTCCCTTTATAGGGCTCATTGTAGGAATTTCATGCTCTATAACTTTACAATATTTCCTAATAGGAATCCCTGGACTGGGTTATATTGGCGCAGCAGTTGGTATTCTATCAATGGAGATTATATCCGTGATTTGGAACCTTAAAGCATTAAATATAAGCAAATATGAGTTGAAGCAAGTATTCTCCTATATTTTTCTAGATACTGCAGCTATTTTTTTCATAATGTTTCTATCGTATTTTTTTATTCATTCATTTCAAGAAGATTTAATAGATATAACAAGATTTATACTAAGTGGATGTTTATATTTTATGATTTCAGGCCTTTATATGTATATTCGTTTGGTAGCAGATCTTAAAATAAATAAAAACTGAATCATTAAAAAATACTTTAAAGCATTAAATACTGAAATGACAAAAGGGCAACCCATTCGAAGTTTTGCAAGCGACATTAGAGTTCTTATTAAGGATATTGGAAAGACAGGTGACGAAAAGAAGAGGCATCTCCTAAGAATTATTTAATTCTTAGGAGATGCCTCTTTAATTTTTATTAATTAATTCGCTAATAGGCGTTCTACCTACAATGGAAAGTCACCTTATTAATGAGGGAACAAATGTTATGAAATTTGAATCTTACGTTTTACAGTGCCCTTTGAAATACAGAAGCTATCTTCTGCCACTTAAAGTTTTTGTAACTCATTTTGGTTGATCATGCTAACAGCTCTGTCAAATACTGCTTCATAAGTAGTATTAAATGAGAGAGCTATTTCTGTGAACAGTATTTTTTGAAGAGAAGTTAATTGTCTGCTATCCTGCTCAGAGAACTTCTTGTTGTGCGTCTCAGCTTCGTGCTTTTTCCGCATTAAAGTGTTGATTACTTTGGAAATGTCTTTTCGATTTCCCTTATTTGCAATATCAGAATATATATGAGTTCTTTGATGATTTTTTTCTACCCATTCTACACCGGGTAACTTGAAGGACTCTAAAATTTCTTCTGCTTCGTCTCGATGAATCATTTCTAGCATGACTACCTTTTGATTATCTACAGGGGTACTTATGGTTAAATTGGGCTTTTCAAGCGGATGCAAAACGTAATAGTTATTGCATACGTCCAAATATGTCTTTTCACATATTGAATCTATCTCGCAGATACCATGTCCTGAATAGATAATTAAATCTCCAATATTAAACATCGCAGCGGCTCCTATACTTATGATTATCAAATAATCTTTATTAATTAATTATAATACAATTCTCCCATAATGTCAACCTAGTTGACATTATGGGATGGTTCTTGTATATATGAAGTAGTAAAAAATGATTGGAGTGAAAGGGTTGAATTCTGAATTACAAAACCTAGACTTGATTGATTTATTGAGCGAGCGTCATGTTCAACTTCGCAGTTTATGTGATAAGTCGTGGAATGAAAGCAGCAATATTTATATTTCAAATTCCGAATGGTATATTATGGCGAGAATATATAAAAAGCAACCGACCATTGCGTATGTGTCAAAACATGTAGACATTTCTCGACAGGCAACTCATAAGTTTATTAAGAGTCTTGAGTCAAAAGGGTTAGTTGGCATAGAAAATGTGAAAAACAATAAAAAGGTTAAATTTTTATTTTTAACGGCATTAGGTGAAGAATGTTATGAGAAAAGTGAGGCTCAAAAGGCGATATTGGAGAAGAGAATCGAAGGTCATATCGGGGTAGAGCAATTAAAACTTCTTAAAGAAATTTTGAAATTAGAATGGGGTATATAGGCGATTCACCGAAAAGATAGCATGAAAAATGACCGAACAAAGCGTTAGCTAGTTCGGTCAATATGTTCACATAAAGGAACGGGACCTGAGCATAGAATGTTTGCTTAGAGTCATTGTTCCTTTTATTTCCATAAGAAATACCTCATCTCAATCGTCAATATCTATTGGTGAATGTTCGTGAACATTTGTATATCCATCAACCAATAAATCCAGCTTTCCAGTATCCGGATCGATAACAAGACCATGCACAGGAACGGTCTCGGGAATTAAAGGATGATTGTGTATAATATTTATGTTTTCCATAACCATATCGTTTACATTCTCAAACCCCTGTAACCATTTGTGGAGATTAATTCCCGCATATTCAAGGGTGGACAGAGTCTCCTTAGATGCTACTTTATTACCAACCATTTTTTGGAATATCTCTTTAGGATTGACGCTGTTCATTCCACAATGATGATGTCCAATGACAAAAATCTCTTCAGCTTGGAGTTCGTGTATAGCAACGACCATGCTTCGCATAATACTGCCAAATGGGTGAGTGATCATCCCTCCTGCATTCTTCAGGATGATGGCTTCACCATTGTGGACGTTTAAGGATTGAGGGATTAATTCCACCAATCGAGCATCCATGCAAGTCAGAATGATCATTCGCTTACTTGGAAATTTAGTTGCTTGATAGGGTACATATTCTTTGTTTGCTACAAATTGTTCATTGTGTTGTAGAATTTCTTGTAAGAGCATTTGTATGACCATCCTTCCATCCTTAGTATTTACTGAGGATTAGTTTGTACTTTTAATCTCGATGTTAATATGTTATAACTAATTTTACATTGTGCAGTTCATATCAATAGTATAACGATTTTATAACGATAACATGTATAATGCGGAATAAGTTAGTTAAATTTTGGAACATGAAACAATCGTATGAGTACTGGTAGCGTTTAATCTACGACCCGCTATTACGTCCGTAGGTCCAATAGTGGGAATCATTCAGGATGATGTCGGGTTAGCACATTGGAGTGCAGGTTTATTTTCTCTGGAACGTTATTGGTTGGCGTGGGTATAGCCATCGGAAATGTTCTATTGCCGGTCGTTGTGAAGGAGAAATTCCCACAAAAATTCGGTCTGATGACAAGTGTATATTCAACTTCAATGGGACTGTTTGCATCATTAGCATCAGGTATTAGTATTCCTCTGGCCAATGATCTGAACCTTGGGTGGCAGGGAGCCTTAATTGTATGGGGTATCCCGGCATTCATAGCGATCTTGGTCTGGGCTTTTGTGCTGAGGTTAAATCCTGTGAAAGGCGAGAGGGTAAAAAAGGTAAGTATCAGCGCAAGTCGGATCTGGCGTTCACCCCTCGCTATTTTATATAACTATGTCTTGGTTGCCTGAAATCTTACATAACTATGGCATAAGTAGGGGGACAGCGGGTTGGTTGCTATCCTTCACACAAATCGTTGGATTGCCAGCTAGCTTCCTCGTTCCGATTATGGCTGGACGTTTACGCTCTCAAGTGTGGATTGCATTCACATTAGGGATGTGCTCGATTGTCGGTTATGGAGGATTATGGATGGGATCATCTTACCCTATTATGATTCTAAGTATTATCTTAATTGGTATTGCATTGGGAGGGAACTTTCCGTTGGTGCTAAGCTATATTGGAATTCGTACTCAGAATGGAAATCAAGCTGTCGAATTATCTGGAATGGCTCAATCAACGGGATATATGCTTGCAGCGGTAGGACCTATATTGATTGGATATTTGTATGATATAACCCAAGTGTGGACTATTCCGCTCATTACACTAATCATTATTTCTGGACTAGTTATGATATTTGGGATGTTATCCGGTCGAGATGAGCATGTATAAGAGTTAGTATACATGAAGCATTTGATAAAATTGTAGCATCTAGGAGCCAAATTAAAAGTAAGATAGATAACGTGATTCTTGGGAGAAACCTAGCGGAGGATATCTTGTTCCCCCTATAATGAGATCTATATAACATGGGCTCTAGTTTCCTGATAAAAATGTATCTATAGAAGGATATCGACATAGACCCAATGATTGGAAATTTTAGCAATAAATGGAGGTAAACCGAGTGATTTCCTCTCAAAACTAATGAAAATAAGTAGTTTAGTCGAATATAAATATATACATAATTAAAGGAGAGATTCATCATGAGAAAAATTTTTGCTTTCATCCTTATCTTTAGCCTGCTGCTTCCAACAGGTATAATCGGTGCTAAATCAGCCCAATATACAGCTAAGTTATACCCGCAACTTAACCTCATAGTGGATGCTAAGAAATTCCCAATGAAGCTGAATAATGGATTGGTTATTGATAAGGAAAACGGAGACATGGGAGTGTTCCCAGTTATTAAATTGAATGGTAAGAAGGTATGGAGTGGTAAGAATGAATTTGAAGGCAGTGGAGAAGTTCAATTTACGGTGACTGCAAGTGGGGACACCTATCTTTATAGTAGTTACTATCATGGTGCCAGCGGTCCAATAGGGATTGACTTTGTAGGCGTACATGCAAACGGACGTGTATTCGTGAAGAAGAAATTTGGTGGCGACACTGCAGTGCCAAAATTCCTGAAGGCTGACTCATTTGAACTAGCTATTGAGAGAAGCAACCCGAAATGGGATCCTTCAAAGGATTCTAACGCGGAGCTTCACACGGGAATTTACGATGTCACGATATATCAATTAACGACCAAAGGAATCGTCAAGCAAAAGCAATTTGTGCGAAAATAGAATTTGGGTAGTAGGAGAACCCAATGGATCATCATCGTGTAAGAGACAGAGTTATCTCATGAATTCGCAAGCTCATGAGATAACTCTTTTTCGTATGAGCATTTCAAGATGCATTCGAAATAAATAACTAACTTTTATAAAGTTACTTGACAAAAGGATGATATTTCGATTATTATTATCTTACATACAAGATACTCATGTTGGAGATAAATCTGTGACGAGACTTAAGTTAATAAAGATTGGAGAGTTAACCCCTCATGTATGGGATTATAATAAGGCATGAAGTTCAGGTTGGGTTATATTCTTAATGCTTTAGAAATGGTGGTGTACTCCATGGGGTTTCTGGACAAATTATTTGGTAGAACTAATACTGAGGAGGAAAAAACAATGGCAAAATTAAATATTGGGATTATCTTAGGAAGCACTCGACAAGGTCGTGTAAGTCCACAAGTAGGAGAATGGGTAAAAAGTATCGCTGATAAACGTGGAGATGCTAATTATGAAATCGTAGATATCGCAGACTTCAAGCTTCCACTTTTAGGAGAATCCGATGCTACAGAACAAGCAACAGCTTGGAACACAAAGCTTGCTAGCTTGGACGGATTCGTATTTATTGTGCAAGAATACAACCACAGTATATCAGCATCATTGAAGAATGCACTTGATTATGCGCGTGAGGCTTGGAACGATAAAGCAGCAGGTATCGTAAGTTATGGTTCTGTAGGCGGAGCTCGTGCAGCTGAACATCTGCGTGGCATCTTGGGAGAATTGTCCGTAGCAGACGTTCGTGTACACCCGGCATTGTCACTATTCACTGATTTTGAGAATGGAACGGTTTTCAAACCAGCTGATCTGCATCTTACTAATGTGAATGGTATGCTTGATCAAGTCATTGCTTGGAGCGGTGCATTGAAAACATTGCGCTAAGATCAACTTGCCCTATCTTATAATGTTTTATTATGGAGCAATAATTGGGTATTAGATTGTTCCACTACGCCAAGAATGACTGATGTATTGATAAATTTAAACGCAAAAAGGCCTGAGCAATCATTCTGGCCTTTTTGCGTTCGTCATAGAATAACTGTACGCCAAGAAGTAATTCCAACGCTTATCCAAGAAAGAAAAGGAATTACCTGTAACACGTCGAAATGAGAGTAATGGAGGTGGTATGCAGTGGCAGATGAGAAAAAGGTTAGTATATTTTTCGGTAATGAACACAGTGTAGTCCTTAGAACAAGTGAACCTGAGAAGTTGATCAAGTTACTGACGGAGAAGCAAAAGGGATGGGTAACTTACGAAGACTACACGTTTAATCTGTGTAATATTACGTACATCAAAGTTAAGAACACTTCCAAACAAGATCATCCTAAAGACGTTGAATAATTCTCTACACAGTCGCCGTTAAGGCGGCTTTTTTTGGCACATGGGGGATGTCTGTGGAAGAATATAAGGGGAGAGTGAGTCTCTGTCTATTCTTGAAATATACGATCTCTTCATATCCAGCCTGTATAGCGAGTTGGACAGCATCATCCAGCATAGTGCCTAATTCGTCAGGGAAATGTGCATTGGACGCGAGCGTGATGGGAACTTCATACTCTTTTAAAATCGTCAAAAATGAGACGCCTGGGCTTATTTCCTTGAGTGGATCGCGATAGGCTTGCCCTGTATTGATTTCTGTAGCGACGTCGGCAATAGCAAGGGCAGCGGCTACATCGTTATAATGCTCATTTAATTCAGTGTCTGTAAGCGGATGACTGAAGACCTTTATATGATCCAAGTGCGCCATGAATTGAAAAAGACCACTGTGTATCGCCTCAATTACAGTTTGATAATGTTGTTTGTAGAGCAACGTGAGATCATAAGATTCAAATTGGCTCTGTGTATCCGCATTGTCGAATTTCCATCCCTCGTGAAAATGAACAGACCCGATGACATAATCCAGCTGATAAGGTTGAAGCAGGGCTTTAAGTTTCTCTTGGCTTCCCGGGAAATAATCGGCTTCAACACCGATAGATAATTCTTCATAGAACTTCGCAGCATTCCGCATTCCGGATAAATAATCCTCGATAGAATAAGTGCATACTAGATCTAACCATTGCCGTTGCATCCTGCCTATTGGACTGTCATCTAATAGCATGAATTCTTCATAGTAGCTTTTAAACTCGTGGAAGCGATATAAATGATCGACCACACCGAATTTAGTGATTCCTTTCTTACGACCTTGTTCTAAATATCGTGTAATCCAATTCTCGGAGTAACAGCCTTCTTTCATTCTACGGGACAGACTTCTTGTGATATGTTCAATCCAGGCGCGGGATTCAGGCTCCGCATAACTTGAGTGATTTCGTGAGGTTTGTTCTAGTGCTAATCCTGTACGATGAAGCCATGACAGGGAGTAAGCTCCTTCTTCTAGATGAAAGTGAAAGTCAATTTTCAATACGTAGCCTCCTTAAATTTATAACTTAACTCATTTTAGTACGTGTTCAAAAAGTCGACTTTTTGAACAACCTTTATTGTAGCGACTAACCATTAGCGCTAGCTCAGACCATTGTAAATGTTATGTAAAATGAGTAGAACAATAAACCAACTCACATATATGACACTTTTCGACAAAATATGATATTCTTTAAATGAAGAGTTTTAGAGAATAGGAGGGTTATGTAGTGGACAAGTTCAGACAGTTTATGAAGGCATCGCGAGCTTCTATTATTCTTGTCATGCTTATTCCGGTTGCACTAGGAGCACTAGGGGCATTCGTATGGAATGGCGTGTTTCATATTGGATTATTTATCCTAACATTAATTGGATCAGCCATGGCTCATCTTTTTTCAAATATGATAAATGATTTGTGGGACTATAAGAATGGAGCTGACACGGTAGTAGAGGGAGAGGTAGATGCGATCACCAGTCACTCTGGATTTGTGACGAAGGGGGTCTGGAGTCTTCGTACTTTTACAGCGGTAACGTGGAGTTTATTCGGAGTTGCGATACTATCGGGTATTATTCTCAGCTTATACAGTGGCTGGTGGGCATTCATCTTTGGCTTACTCGGAGGAATGATTGCCTATTTCTACGTTGCGCCACCGCTAAGACTTGGATACCGCGGTAAAGGATTTAGTGAAGTGGCTATTTTTCTTTCCTTTGGTTTATTGCCTGTCATGGGGGCTTATTATGTACAAACATCACATATGGATATTCGAGCGTTATTACTATCTTTACCGATAGGACTATTGACGACGCTTATTTTGTTCAACCATCATTTTTTACATTGGAGATTAGATCTTCAGGCTGGCAAAAATACGCTGATCGTAGTGTGGGGTGAATCCAAAGCGCTTCGCTTCTCACGAATTCTGCTATTACTCGCAGCGATTTCGCTTGTGGTCTGCATCTTCGCTGGGGCGCTTCCTTACTATGCCATCATTGCGTTCCTCACATTCATTCCGTTGTATCGGGTATATAGTGGGCTGAAGGAGCATAACTCCTCACGTGCTTATTTACCCTTGATGGGTAATTCCGTGAAGGCAACTTTTCGTTTCGGAGCGATACTTATCGTGATCATGATTATTCAAGGATTCATAAACATATAAATGAAAGAAGAGGGATTAGAGATGGAAGAACAACGGATAATAGGAGATTTTGATACGATTCTATCTGAAGATAAAGTTTGGAAAATAGGGGGGTTCCCTTTACCAGATGGAACGTTCTGGGAGTATCGTGAACCGGATGCTGTGGTGATTGTACGCAACGGCATACTATATGTACGTGCGGCTTTGAGTCGGCAGAATAATCAAGTTCAAATCCTTGATAATGCTAAACATATGTATTATTCCATTGATCCCGTGAAAGTACCTGAGGCAGGGGAAGTAAGTTTTGAGCTTCAGATCCGTGCTCGTTCGCAGAATACAGCGCCTGACGATCTATACGATGGTTATGTCTCGCTGAATCTTCTTGATTTCACAACAGGGGCAGCGCTTGATTTCTTTGCGGGTAACGACAAGTATGCTAGCGTCTATGCTATTCTTCCTTTTCCGGGGATTGAGGTACCGCCATCAGATAAGACGCGATTCTTCTGTATTTTCAAAGAAGATACAAACTTTAAACCACGTGAATTTAACACGTATAAGATTACGTATAATCGTGCTAATGATGAGGCTGTATTCTATTTGAACGGTGTAGAGATCAGAAGAGAGCAGAATATACCACTCAAATTGAATCAATTCACCATCGCGCTTGGCATTATGACAGAGAAGGATCTATCACCAGAAGGAAGTGTATCCGTCCACGGGCAGACTGTGATTGCAGAATGGTCGCCTATAACGGTTACTACGATGGAGGGAGCAAAGGCTCCGAAGAAAGTGGAATCGGGTGAATAGATTCACCGCATAAGCAATGGAATAGAAATAGCCGTCAGGATGATTCTGACGGTTATTTCTATTTTTTTATAGAAGAGAGTAAACTCAAGTTATGGAGAACTGTGTGTCTTCCAATTGGATTGAAATTTTAATTAATGATAATGTATTGGAAGTAAGATACAATCGTGGATATAACAAAATGGGTGGGTGAAGAGACAAGATGTCAGCAACAATATTACTCGTAGAAGATGAACCTTCCATAGGTGAGATGGTATTGAATTACTTAGAAAGAGACGGATTTACCGTCGTCCATGCGAAGGATGGAGAAGAAGCAGTACGGATATTTGCAGAGCAGCCATTCGATTTAATTCTTCTTGATCTGATGATTCCGAAGCTAAGCGGAATGGATTTCTTAAGACTAATCAGAGAGAAGAGTCTGGTTCCGATTCTGATTGTATCTGCGAAGGATAGTGAAGTGGACAAAGCACTAGGTCTTGGTTTCGGAGCGGATGACTACATTGCCAAGCCATTCTCGATGATTGAACTTTCTGCTAGAGTGAAAGCGGCGCTTAGGAGAGTAAGTTATTATGCCCATGCCCCCGCTGAGCATAGAGCGAACATCATTACGATTCATGAGCTAGTATTGGATCTCGACAATCTCACCATTAGCAAGAATGGGAAAGAAGTAAAGTTAACTTCTAAGGAACTACAAATCCTTAAGCTGTTCATGACTAACCCGAAGAAAGTATTTACGAAAGAGCATATCTACCAGACGGTATGGGATGAACCGTATTATGGAGATGAGAATATCATCAATGTCCATATGAGTAGACTAAGAGAGAAGATTGAAGATGTACCTTCTGCGCCCCAATATATTAAAACCCTGTGGGGAATCGGCTATCGATTAGGAGAGTTCTAATGTGACTATTCTTTGGATTGGCATTATTGTTCTATTGATTATTATCATTGTCTTTCAGTTCATATCGGCGAAGAGAAGAACGGCTGATTTGAAATATAGCTACACTATGATCAATCATATCTTGGAGCAGAAGTCTTCTGAGAGGGTGCTAAGAATTACCTATGATCCAACCCTGCAATCATTACTTACGGCAATTAATTCGTTACTTGATTGGAATCATGAATTAAGTGCTCAGTTTACAAGAACGGAGTTAGCGATGAGAAGAATGTTAGCTAATGTATCTCATGATCTGAAAACACCGTTGACTGTTGTTCTTGGAACGATAGAGACGATTCTACATGATTCGAGTCTTGATGAGGAAGAGCGCTTACGTCTATTAACATTGGTTCATCAAAAAGTGATAGAAATTGTTAAGTTAATTAATAAATTTTTTGACTTGGCCAAATTAGAGTCTGGCGATCAGGACTTCGCTTTAACACGTGTACATATGAATTCGGTTTGTAAGGAGAGTATTCTGTCGTTCTATGATCTTATTCATTCAAAAAATCTAAAGGCGGTTATTGAAATACCGGAGGCTCCGATATATGCCTATGCAAATGAAGAGGCTTTGGAGCGAATATTGAATAACTTAATGGACAATGCCCTCCGCTACGGAACAGATGGAAAAGTCATTGGTATTACCTTAAGAAACGATGAAAGCTATGTATATATGGATGTGTGGGATCAAGGGAAGGGAATTAATGAGAAACATCATGATCTTGTTTTTGAAAGAATGTACACCCTCGAAGACTCTAGGAATAAATCTTTTCAGGGGAGTGGACTCGGTCTAACCATAACAAAAAGATTAGTTGAACAATTAGGTGGGGAAATCCACCTTCATAGCAAACCCTATACCAAGACGGTTTTTACAGTGCAACTTCCACGAGCTACATATTAGAGGTAATTCAAACGTGCGCTATTAGTGAATTTACCATTCGTAAGGTTTTCTTAAGAATTATGAAATAAAAAAGAAAATGTTCTCGCTTAAACTAAAGATAATCTTACAAGACGAGTTCAAGAAGTCGTCAATACGAAATAGAGGAGTCCAACATTATGAGTGTTATCGTAAGTACGAACCACTTAACGAAATCTTTTCAAGGAAAAGAAGTTGTATCTGATGTGAGCATGAACATTCAGCAGGGGCAAATATACGGATTTCTAGGACCCAATGGGGCTGGGAAAACAACGATCATGAAGATGCTTCTTAATTTAGTAAAGCCAACTCATGGTGAAATAGAAATGTTCGGTGAGAAGATCAATCATTCATCTAAAGATTATCTTAAGCGAATAGGCAGTATTATTGAGTACCCTATATTCTATGATAAATTAACGGCAATGGACAATTTAGAACTTCATTGTGAATATATGGGGTTCTACAACAAGAAGGCGATTAAGGAAGCACTGGAAATGGTACAGCTCGTCGGTATTGAGGGCAAACCCGTAAAAGATTTCTCGCTAGGGATGAAGCAACGTCTGGGGATTGCTAGAGCCATTACAACGAAACCTGACTTGTTAATTCTTGATGAGCCCATTAATGGTCTAGACCCTGTCGGGATGAAAGAAATGAGAAATGTATTCAGTATGTTGAGTAAAGAATATAGGATGACATTGCTGATCTCCAGTCACTTATTGGGCGAGATCGAACATATTGCCGATACCATTGGCATTATTAAACAAGGGCAATTTATTCAGGAGATATCTTTAGACACCCTTAGAGGACAGAGTACGGCGTATATTGAGCTTGAAACACATGATCTGAAGAAGGCTGCTTTTGTATTGGAGAATAAACTACAAATTAACAATTTCAAAGTGATGGATGAGTCTGTTATCCGTATTTATGAGACATCTCTATCACAAGCAGATATATCCAAAGCATTAATATTAGCGGATATATCCATTGAATCCATTAATAAGAAAAGCATATCCTTAGAAGACTATTTCATAGATCAAATAGATGGAGTTGAGAAGCATGCTTAATCTAATGAAGCTTGAGCTTAAAAAGAATAAATTGGGATGGTATTATAGAGGGGCGG
The DNA here is from genome assembly GCF_050433705.1 of Paenibacillus sp. DS2015. Classification (NCBI taxonomy): domain Bacteria; kingdom Bacillati; phylum Bacillota; class Bacilli; order Caryophanales; family Paenibacillaceae; genus Paenibacillus; species Paenibacillus sp. DS2015. The sequence goes on from NZ_JBNPWS010000003.1 coordinate 226,917, forward strand.
CGATTGCAACCGTAGTGGCTATACTACTAATGGTGTCATTAGAGTATCTGGATGGAAAGTCTGCATTCCCAGACTATGGAGAAGCCTTCAGCGTAGCAGGGGTACTGGTCAGAGCTACCTTTGTTATCATGGCATCGGTCCTTATTGCTAAGATGATCATTGATGAATATAATAGCAAAACCATATCGCTTTTGTTTACGTACCCGATCAGTCGTAAGAAAATTATGTTCTCCAAAGTCTTGATTGTTAGTGGATTGACCTTTATCACCATTATTATTTCTAATGTGGTCGTCGTGCTTGGTTATTTAGCGTTCAACTCGTTTCTCCATTTTAAAGCCAGCATGGTCCCCACCAACGTCTTGATCGAGCAGGGGATTAGTATCGTTCTTCAAGCTATCGCAGCCGCAGGATTTAGTCTCATTTGTCTATACTTTGGAATGCGAAAGAAATCAGTGCCTATCACCATCGTATCCTCTATAATAGTTGTTATACTATTAACACAGAGTATCAATGGATTCTCCATCAGCTCGATTATAGCGATTCCTTTTTCATTTGCGGGGATTGGGATTATTATAGCCTATCTGTCTTTTAGAAATATTGAAAGTAAGGATATTGTGTAAACTCTCGCTATAGTTCTGCGTAATTTGCAATAGGAGAATGAGGAACTGAGGAATACTTCGGTGGGTGGAGTGATTCAGGAGAAAAAGGATGTAACTTCCCATACCGAGAGTATGGATTTCAATAAACAGATTGTTGTAGCATCAAATAGCCCACATCTTGGTGACAAGATGTGGGCTATTTGATGCTTACTTTAAAACGATGAGGATACTTTTTATCAAAACTTAGTCTTATTTTAAAAAACGTCAAACATTTGGGAAAAAAATCAATAAAATGATATATATATGGTAAAATGAAAATGTTATAGTAGTTCTTTGTGCTTAGATGGAAGTGCGAAATGTACTATAAAAGTAGTGTTAGGATATAAACATTTATAGCAATCACTATTTAAACAGAATTAAACGATCTTGTTTCTAAGGAGGAAGTAAATGGAGTATATTGCCCATATCCGGGAAAGTGACAAGCAGGTGCAGACCGTCGCCGAGCATTTATTGGGTGTAAAAGCTTTAGCTGAGGCATTTGGTAACAAATTAGGCATCAGGCATATTACTGGACTCGCTGGAGTGCTTCATGATTTGGGGAAATACACGGAAGAGTTCAAGAACTACATATTATTGGCAGTGGAGAATCCGGATTCTCCACCAAAAAGAGGCAGTGTAGATCATTCGACCGCAGGCGGTAAATTATTATTCGAATTATTCCACTCTCCATCCAAAAACAGTTCAAACCGAGCGGACAGCAAACATAAAGCGATTATATCCGAAGTTGTAGGAAACGCTATCATCTCTCATCATTCCTATCTTCAAGATTTTTTAAGTCCCGATTTGGAATCCAACTATTTACATCGTGTTCGCGACAAGAAACTTGGTGAATATACTTGGACGAAAACCAACTTTTTTAAGCTAGTCATGAGTGAAGCGGAATTCCGTCATTATGTGGATCAAGCTGTGGTTGAATTGGATGTATATCTTAAGAAAGATTCTTCGGTAAATCACGAACATAAATTAATGCTCTTGACGAAATTTGTATTTAGTACTTTAGTAGACGCAGATCGGACGAACACCCGGCGTTTTGAAGAGAACAAGATAGAGCAGCGTGTAAACTCCGAAGAGTTATTCGAAATATATTATCAAAGATTGATGAATAAAATCAATTCATATGCGGAACAAGAAGATGCTCATTCACCTATTAATCTTTTAAGAAGAAAAATGTCGGATCAGTGTGAGCAGTTTGCGGAGAGGTCTTCTGATATTTACACCCTGTCGATACCCACCGGTGGAGGGAAGACACTGGCAAGCTTAAGATATGCATTAAGACACGCCAAGATTTTTCGGAAAAAGCGTATTATTTATGTTGTGCCATACACAACGATTATTGAGCAAAATGCCGAAGAAATACGCAAAATTTTAATGGATGATGCTCATATTCTGGAACATCATTCTAATTTGGTTGAGGACGAGGCTAAAGATGACGAAAATGAAGATGGTTTAATCAATATTCATCAGAAATTAAAACTGGCAAAGGACAATTGGGACTCTCCGATTATCTTTACTACGATGGTGCAGTTTCTAAATGTGTTTTATGCCGACGGAAGCAGAAATATAAGAAGGCTACATAATTTGAGTGAATCGGTCATTATTTTTGATGAGGTTCAGAAGGTTCCAGTTCCATGTATTTCCCTCTTTAATCAGGCAGTCAACTTTTTGAAAACCTACTGTAATTCCAGTATCCTACTTTGTACTGCTACCCAGCCCGAGTTGGAATTTGTTCAACATAAGCTACAAATCGAACCGGAGGCTGAAATGATAGGCAGTCTGGATCAAGTTCTTGAAGCGTTTAAACGGGTGGATATCGTCGATAAGGCAACGGGGGAGCGCTTTAACAATGACAAGCTTACGGATTTTATCATGGATAGAATTCAAGAGGTTCAGAGTGTGCTAGTCATACTGAATACGAAAATGGTCGTAAAGTCTTTATATCGTAGCTTGCAGGAGCAGGACATGCCGATTCCTATTTACCATTTAAGTACATCAATGTGTGCGGCTCACCGGAAGAAGATTTTAACGGAAGTAAAGGCACACCTTGAGCATAACAATCCTGTGATTTGCATTAGCACGCAGTTAATTGAAGCCGGAGTCGATGTGAGTTTTAAATGTGTAATTCGATCCATGGCTGGATTGGATTCCATTGCTCAAGCGGCAGGAAGATGTAATCGACACGGGGAAGAGGAAATACAGCAGGTTTATGTTATTGATCATGAGGAAGAAAATCTGAATCACCTGAAAGAAATCAAAGTAGGTAAAGAAATTTCGAGGAAGATCCTTATTGATTTAAATCGTGATCCGACTTGTCATGGTGGGAATCTACTGTCCATTCAGGCGATGAAAAAATATTTCGAAGAGTTCTATACGGAGCTTGGATCAAGTCTGAATTATTCTATACCCAAGTTGGGAAAGGAAATGACTGAGCTATTGTCATCGGGAAAGGCGGACAATACGTATTTTCAAGCTTACTACAGCAAGTATAAGGAGCACCTGCCCTTGTTTTTAGCGAATAGCTATAAAACGGCAGCTGAGCATTTTCATGTAATTGATAATCATGCCACTTCAGTTATTGTACCTTATGGGGAGGACAAGGAAGAAGGTAAAGACATCATCGCAGAATTAAATGGGCAGCAGACGATTCCTGAACTTACCCGCTTATTGCGCAATGCCCAGCAATTCACGATTAATTTATTAAGCTATGAAAAAGAACAATTGAGCAAGAATAATGGTCTGGTTTCTTATTTGGACGGGAAAGTCCTTGCTTTGACAGAAGGAGCCTATCATAAGGAGTATGGACTTAATCTTGAGAATGACAGTACATCAGGTCCGTACATGTACTAAGAAGTACTAAGAACCTATCTTCTTAAAGGATAGGTTCTCATATCATAAACTATACATTTCAATCCACGCTAATAGCGACAACTCATTATAACTTGGTAAGAGAATAATTCAAACTTTCGTATAATTTATAATATAATTTTTGTGTTGACTCAGACTGACATAAGGAATATTATGGATTTATAAATGAATTCCAAGAAAGGAGGCGGATGAAACAATGAGAAATGGAATTGAGTTTAAAATTTATGGTAAATATGCGCTGTTTACAGATCCCTTAACGAAGTTGGGCGGGGAGAAATTAACGTACAGTGTGCCGAGTTATCAGGCGTTGAAAGGTATTGTTGAAGGGATTTATTGGAAGCCTACTCTGATTTTTGTGATCGATGAGGTTCGAGTCATGAATTCTATACGCATGGAGTCCAAGGGGATTCGTCCAATGGATTATAGCGGGGGGAATACACTTGCCAATTACACGTACTTAAAGGACGTATGCTACCAAGTTCGCTGCCATTTTGAATTTAATATGAATCGTCCGGAACTTGAGTATGACCGCAACGAGCATAAACATCACAACATATTGAAGCGTTCCTTGAATGCCGGTGGTAGAAGAGACATTTTCCTAGGGGCTAGAGAATGTCAGGCTTATGTGGAGCCTTGTATATTTGGCGAAGAAGCGGGATTCTATGATGAATACGGCGATATTCACCTCGGGAATATGGTGCATGGCATCAATTACCCCGATGAAACCGGGAGAGATGAGATGGAAGTGCGGCTATGGAAACCGGTTATGAAGGACGGAATTATCCGATTTAGCAGACCGGAAGAGTGCACACAGATTCGGAAGATCGCCGATATGAAGCCCAAGTTTTTTAATGATACAAATGTTCAATCGGCAGATGAGCTGTTTACGCAAATAGAAGTGGAGGGAAATTCATGAGCTGGTTACTAAATTTATATGAGACTTATGAATTTAATCTGGACCGCGTCGGTATCCCTGAGAAAACATACAATGATCGTGAGTATACGCTGTTGCCTGTTTCTCATACCACCCAAAATGCGCATATCGTAGTTGAAGTAACGGAGAACGGTGAATTCCACTCAGCATCGGTGATCGATAAGGGGGATGCCAGTACATTAATCCCCTGCACCGAAGAATCGTCAAGTCGGGCTGGTTCAAAAGTCGCGCCTTATCCACTCCATGATAAACTGAGTTATGTGGCTGGGGATTTTGTGGCTTATGGTGGAAAAATAAAAAAAGAAGAGCCCTTCGCAGCCTATATTAAGAAGTTGGAAGAATGGGCGTATTCACCACATGCTTCTGCAAAGGTGAAAAGTATTTATAGCTACTTAAGCAAGCGGGAATTGATAAAAGATTTAGTGGCGAACCACATATTGTATCTTGATGCAGACCAGCAGCTCATAGATAAATGGGACAAGAAGTTTGAATCATTACATGGAGAGAAGCCACCCATATTCTCAGCAGTTGCTGGTGAGCAGGAAAGTGCTTTTATTCGATTTAATGTATACTCACCTGATAAAATTCTAACCAAGGTATGGAAAGACTCGGAGGTGTACGATTCTTTTGTTCAGGTTTACAGTCATTTATTGGGTGCAGATGATTACTGCTATGTAACGGGGAGAATGCTCCCCAGTACAGACAGGCATGCGAACAAAATCAGAAATGCGGCCGATAAAGCGAAACTGATCTCATCTAATGATACCAGCGGATTTACATTCCGGGGACGTTTTACGCAAAGCAGTGATGCGGCCAGTATCAGCTACGAGGTATCTCAGAAAGCCCATAATGCTTTGAAATGGCTAATTAACCGTCAAGGAAAGATTATTGACCAGCGTGTATTTCTCGTATGGGGGAATGATGATCTTAACATTCCCGATCCTACAGAGGATTTCTACTCCTTTGATCTTGAATCGGTTGCCGTCAAGGAAAGGAAGAGCTTCACCAATAAGGAGTTTGCAGGTGAAGTGGCTAAAGCTCTGGACGGCTTCAGGAATAACCTGTCTCCTGAATCCAAATCAGATGTAAATATACTTGTCCTGGATTCAGCAACAACTGGGCGGCTCGCTGTTCTTTATTACCGTAATATGAATAAAGAGGTTTACTTGGACAAGCTGGTCCATTGGCATTCAACCTGCGTGTGGCTTCACCGCTATCGTAAAAATGAGCAGGGCGAACCGGTTCAATTCTACGGAGCACCGGCGACAAAGGATATTGCCTTTGCTGCATATGGACCTAAAGCAAATGAAAAAGTTGTCAAAGGATTAATGGAACGCATGCTTCCTTGTATAGTGGACGGTCAGAAGATCCCCCAGGATATTGTGAAGAGCGCCTTTCACCGAGCATCCAATCCTGTAGCGCTGGAGAAATGGGAATGGGAAAAGACACTTAGTATTACTTGTGCCTTGATTAATAAAAAGGAGGAATACAATATGGCCTTAGACGTAGAAAATCCAGATCGTGACTATTTGTTCGGACGATTATTGGCGATTGCAGATGTATTGGAAAGAAGTGCACTTGATTCTGATGAGAAACGTTCCACAAATGCGATTCGCTATATGAACTCTTTCTCTAAACATCCTGCAAGAACTTGGCAAACGATTCAGGGATGCTTGCAGCCACACCAGGCGAGACTTGGAACGAAATTGAATTATTATACAAGAAAGATTGATGAGGTAGCTTCAAAGATTTCAATTGAAGATTTCACTAATAAGCCATTATCAGGAAAATATCTATTGGGATTCTACAGTCAACGATATGACCTCTATCAAAAGAAGGATAAAAATAATGAATCCATCCAACCATCTAACTAAAAGGAGAGATCAAATATGACTATTTTAGATCATAAAATCGATTTTGCTGTTGTTTTGTCCGTTACGAAAGCGAACCCCAATGGTGACCCTCTGAATGGTAATCGTCCACGACAAAATTATGATGGGTATGGCGAAATTTCGGACGTTGCCTTGAAACGGAAAATTAGAAATCGTCTGCAAGATTTCGGAGAATCTATCTTTGTGCAATCCAATGACCGGAAATCAGACTCATATAATAGTTTGAGAGAGCGGGCAGATGCAAATGTTGAGTTGGAGAAAATCCTAAAGGCTAAAGTAAGCTCAAACGACGAGTTTGCCAGAATCGCCTGCAAGGAATGGTTTGATGTACGTAGCTTTGGTCAAGTATTCGCATTCAAGGCAGACAAAGGATCAGGTGTATCTGTAGGGGTAAGAGGCCCTGTATCCATCCATACAGCAACCAGTGTGAGTCCCATTGATATTACTAGCATGCAGATTACTAAAAGTGTGAATTCAGAGCCGGGAAAAGATAGAGGATCAGATACGATGGGCATGAAGCATCGTGTGGATTTTGGCGTTTATGTTTTTTATGGCAGTATTAATACGCAGTTAGCCGAGAAAACAGGATTCACAAATGAGGATGCAGACAAAATCAAGCAAGCATTGGTTACGTTGTTCGAGAATGATGTTTCTTCCGCTAGACCTGATGGAAGTATGGAAGTACATAAAGTGTACTGGTGGGAACATAGCTCCAAGCTGGGTCAATATTCCTCGGCTAAAGTACATCGTTCGTTGGACGTTTGCCAAACCGTTGAGGAGCCTAAGGCAATAGACGAATATGATATTAATTTAACTGAATTAGAAGGACTAAAGGTTGAAATTATAGATGGCCTATAACGAAGAAGATGATGAATTAATGCTCTCCGGGATACAACATTTTCATTTTTGCAAACGGCAGTGGGCATTAATACACATCGAGCAGCAATGGGCCGAGAATGTTAAAACCGTTGAGGGGCAACATCTTCATCGTAACGCTGATCAACCATTTACCAGGGAAAAGAGAGGTGATAAGCTCGTCGTTCGTGCGATGCCCGTAAAGTCAGATGAACTTAAGATTACAGGTATTTGTGATGTCGTAGAGTTTATCAAAGATGATCGAGGTGTTGAAATCAATGGTGCTGAAGGTAAATATGCAGCTTATCCGATTGAATATAAACGTGGTAAGCCAAAAGTAAATGATGAGGATGTTTTACAGTTAACCGCACAAGCCATGTGTTTGGAAGAAATGCTGCTGTGTGAAGTATCGACAGGATACATTTTTTACGAGGAAATTAAGCATAGGATTGAAGTAGAATTGACTTTGGAGCTTAAAGCTAAAGTGAAGTCCATTGTGGAGGAAATGCAGGATTACTATCGACGTAGGCATACTCCTAAAGTGAAAACAGGGGCTTTTTGCGAAAGCTGTTCCCTTCAGCACATTTGTTTGCCCAAAATGATGAATAAACAGACGGTGAAAAGTTATGTTGAAGGGAAAATCAGAGAATGAAGAAACTGCTGAATACGCTGTATATCACGCAGCCTGATGTTTATTTATCGTTGGATGGAGATAATATTGTATTGCTGAAAGATAAGGAAAAATTGGGCAGGCTCCCACTTCATAACCTGGAGTCCATTGTAGCTTTTGGTTACACTGGAGCCAGCCCAGCATTGATGGGATATTGTGCGGACAGTAACATCGCGCTAATGTTTCTAACCATAAACGGAAGATTTCTGGCTAGAGTTACTGGCGTGAGTAGAGGGAATGTTGTGCTTAGAAAGAAACAGTATAAGGTGTCAGAAGACGAGACTCTATCCGCGAAGATCGCCCGTAACTTTATTGTAGGTAAAATCTATAATCACAAATGGATCTTGGAGAGAATGACAAGGGATTATCCATTACGTATAAATGTCGATCAATTTAAAGCAACGTCTCAGCACTTGTCTTCTCTTATTCTTGAAGTAAGAAAATGTGAGCAATTAGATAGATTAAGGGGGCTGGAAGGTCAAGCGGCTATTAGCTACAATAAGTTGTTTAATCAGATGATTTTGCAACAAAATGAGGACTTTTACTTTCATTTACGCTCCCGAAGACCACCGCTAGATAATGTGAATGCCATGTTATCTTTTGCATATACCTTGTTGGCTAACGATACTGCATCAGCCTTAGAGGCTGTAGGGTTGGATGCATATGTAGGATTCCTTCATCGGGACCGGCCTGGGAGAATATCTTTGGCGCTGGATGTCATGGAAGAGTTACGTGGAGTTGTTGCAGACAAGTTTGTTCTGTCCTTAATTAATAAGAAGATTGTGAATAACGATGATTTTCTCCAAAAAGAAAGCGGTGCGGTGATCATGACCGATGAAGCGAGAAAGAAGTTTTTAACCGCTTGGCAAAACAAAAAGCAAGAAAAGATCACACATCCCTATCTGGGCGAAAAAATTCCATGGGGATTGGTACCACATGTACAAGCTTTGTTATTGGCGCGTCATTTACGTAATGACTTAGATGAGTATCCTCCATTTTTATGGAAGTAGGTGCAGTAGATGTTGGTGTTAATTACGTATGATGTAAGCACAATCAGCACTGGAGGCCAAAGCAGACTGCGAAGGGTTTCGAAAACTTGCCAAAACTATGGACAAAGAGTCCAAAATTCGGTCTTTGAATGTATCGTAGATGCGACTCAATTTGCTGAACTAAGAATAAAGCTTATGGATATTATTGATCAAAATGAGGATAGCCTTAGATTTTATCAGCTTGGAAATAACTATAAAAATAAGGTGGAACATGTGGGTTTGAAGCCATCAATTGACCTAGAAGGCCCTTTAATATTGTAGTGCGAATGTATAGTACACATGATTTCCCCGGGACATTCGCACCATTTTTATAACAATATTTGTATGAAATACTTAAGTTTAAAGTTTTTTGTGATATTTATTGGAGTAAGAAGCCAAATTTCAAACTAAAAAAGGGATTTATTCCTTTTTTTAGTTTGAAATCGCTGTCGCTCCCTACGCGGGAGCGTGGATTGAAATGCTCGAACGTTTAACGACTCTCCGTATTCCTTCGTCGCTCCCTACGCGGGAGCGTGGATTGAAATACATCGATCACATTGTACCGATGGTACAAGGCGGTCGCTCCCTACGCGGGAGCGTGGATTGAAATTGCTTCTGATTCATTAATAATTAATTGTTGGTTTGTCGCTCCCTACGCGGGAGCGTGGATTGAAATATACTCGTTATCTAAGATGTAGTCAGTATTGAATCGTCGCTCCCTACGCGGGAGCGTGGATTGAAATTCTTACGTCTCCGCTCATTTGTGAAACGATATAGTCGCTCCCTACGCGGGAGCGTGGATTGAAATATTATCTGATTACACCTCCAGACAATTCTTGTTCGTCGCTCCCTACGCGGGAGCGTGGATTGAAATTTTTGATCACCTATCATGCCTGCTGGAATATAGTGTCGCTCCCTACGCGGGAGCGTGGATTGAAATTTTGGTGCTTCTTGCAGGTAATGCGGCCATACTGGTCGCTCCCTACGCGGGAGCGTGGATTGAAATTTTTCAATGGTAACTGACTCTAAAGACTTAGGATGTCGCTCCCTACGCGGGAGCGTGGATTGAAATCCCGCACCGCACCATTGACGATTAACGTCTAAGTCGCTCCCTACGCGGGAGCGTGGATTGAAATTTTGCACAGCGAGTAATCCTAGGGAAAACGAAATTGTCGCTCCCTACGCGGGAGCGTGGATTGAAATTGGAACTGGCTCTACTAGTGGTAGTACTAGTGGTAGTCGCTCCCTACGCGGGAGCGTGGATTGAAATGTCTAATGTAATTGATATGAGTAAACATAAGTGGTCGCTCCCTACGCGGGAGCGTGGATTGAAATGAAATAAACATATCGGATGGGACAGATTTAGAAGGTCGCTCCCTACGCGGGAGCGTGGATTGAAATATTAGTGTAGATAGAGTGTGGACTAAAGAGCAGGATGTCGCTCCCTACGCGGGAGCGTGGATTGAAATTTTAATTCGGGTTCGTCTTCATCACACATTAGAGTCGCTCCCTACGCGGGAGCGTGGATTGAAATAACATGATCTAAGCGATTAGAGCGTACATGTATAACGTCGCTCCCTACGCGGGAGCGTGGATTGAAATATGAAGATTGCTTATACGACTATGTACTGAGCAGTCGCTCCCTACGCGGGAGCGTGGATTGAAATGACTGGAAAGTCAGTGCCTGATATGTACAGGAATGTCGCTCCCTACGCGGGAGCGTGGATTGAAATCTCGATGCGTCTTTGAATCACGTCCATAGCTTCCGTCGCTCCCTACGCGGGAGCGTGGATTGAAATAAGCTGAGATTGAGAATAGAGAACAACAGGAAGACGTCGCTCCCTACGCGGGAGCGTGGATTGAAATATCATCCGTCAACGGTTGCATTGCAATGGATAGGCGTCGCTCCCTACGCGGGAGCGTGGATTGAAATACGTTCGGGCGTTACGTGATTGGATCAATAGCGGAGGTCGCTCCCTACGCGGGAGCGTGGATTGAAATACCAATACGCGTCCAATGATTAAACGAATGCTTCCGTCGCTCCCTACGCGGGAGCGTGGATTGAAATAAATCACTTTAAATCATTAGGATTCACAGTGGAGTCGCTCCCTACGCGGGAGCGTGGATTGAAATAAATGTCTAGTAAACATGCCTGTAATAATTGAGGTCGCTCCCTACGCGGGAGCGTGGATTGAAATATTCTGCTTGACTGGCAGCATGAAATTCTTTCAGTCGCTCCCTACGCGGGAGCGTGGATTGAAATTTACAACTAGCGGAAATGTCCGCAGATAACCCGAGTCGCTCCCTACGCGGGAGCGTGGATTGAAATCATATACAGCCACGCCGAACCCTTCGGATGGCAGCGTGTCGCTCCCTACGCGGGAGCGTGGATTGAAATCTTTCGAGATACTCCGGAATGTACGGAACCTACGTCGCTCCCTACGCGGGAGCGTGGATTGAAATTAAAGCCCTAAGCTTGTGTCAACTTGAAATCGGCGTCGCTCCCTACGCGGGAGCGTGGATTGAAATCGTATAATGGCGCTGGAACGCGAAGTAAGTGTCGTCGCTCCCTACGCGGGAGCGTGGATTGAAATGTAGAGATGAACGCGGAACTCTACGGAATGGAAGTCGCTCCCTACGCGGGAGCGTGGATTGAAATGTAAATATGCGGAAGAGAACAAGGGGAGCGCTCCGAGTCGCTCCCTACGCGGGAGCGTGGATTGAAATTTTAAGCTATATGTACCGGCGAAGTATTTACCGGTCGCTCCCTACGCGGGAGCGTGGATTGAAATATTGTGAGTCATAACTCATAAAAAATGATTGACAGTCGCTCCCTACGCGGGAGCGTGGATTGAAATTGCCTCAATGGAAGTCACCGGTGCTACTCCGTCGTCGCTCCCTACGCGGGAGCGTGGATTGAAATGCTATTCCCACGCGATTACCACGGATCATATTGTAGTCGCTCCCTACGCGGGAGCGTGGATTGAAATAATGATACCTTCATGGAGCTAAGCAACCGAGATGGTCGCTCCCTACGCGGGAGCGTGGATTGAAATAACTTACCCTCTCGTGCATAAGCGTAGAACTTGCGGTCGCTCCCTACGCGGGAGCGTGGATTGAAATTTTGCCTTGATCGTTGCTAGGTTTGCTTTATTGCGTCGCTCCCTACGCGGGAGCGTGGATTGAAATACGTTAGGTCTTTACGAGACTGGATCAACAGTGGTCGCTCCCTACGCGGGAGCGTGGATTGAAATTAGATCAGCGCGATGTACTGTATGGTGTTTACAGTCGCTCCCTACGCGGGAGCGTGGATTGAAATTCGATATGGACGAGGATTTAACGGATGCTGAAGTCGCTCCCTACGCGGGAGCGTGGATTGAAATATCTAACCGCGTGTTCACTTCTCCAAAAGTTACCGGTCGCTCCCTACGCGGGAGCGTGGATTGAAATAATTACCGCCATACGTTCGGTGCGATCCCCTACGTCGCTCCCTACGCGGGAGCGTGGATTGAAATGGACTAGTAGTCAAGATCATGATGGAAGTTTATGTCGCTCCCTACGCGGGAGCGTGGATTGAAATCGGTACTCGTCGTACAGACCGCTTGTCCATTGGTGTCGCTCCCTACGCGGGAGCGTGGATTGAAATTTTTATATACTCGTGGTATGACTTTGTTGTTAAGTCGCTCCCTACGCGGGAGCGTGGATTGAAATATATAATCTACTCCTTTTATGTTATTACCTAAATAGTCGCTCCCTACGCGGGAGCGTGGATTGAAATAATCTCCGCGCCATACATGTTAATAGCGTCATTTGTCGCTCCCTACGCGGGAGCGTGGATTGAAATCAACGACGTCCGGCGCTATCGATAATGCCGGTATCGTCGCTCCCTACGCGGGAGCGTGGATTGAAATTTCAGCCAATCGTTCCTCCAAAACCACGCCATGCTGTCGCTCCCTACGCGGGAGCGTGGATTGAAATTCTGAGATGGAAAAGGCTAGCGGTGGCGTTGTGAAAGGTCGCTCCCTACGCGGGAGCGTGGATTGAAATAGTCACACATGTGGTGGTGCCGAAATGATAAACGTCGCTCCCTACGCGGGAGCGTGGATTGAAATCGGACTATAAGAAGCGTGGTCCATCGGAAGTACTGTCGCTCCCTACGCGGGAGCGTGGATTGAAATAATTGGCGGTCACTCCTTCCGTTAATTGCGTCATAAGTCGCTCCCTACGCGGGAGCGTGGATTGAAATTTCGACCTCCGTAACAACAACGCGCTCGCCCACGTCGCTCCCTACGCGGGAGCGTGGATTGAAATAAATTTGATCGGAACCTTGGAAGGATCAGAGACTGTCGCTCCCTACGCGGGAGCGTGGATTGAAATACTGCATTGGAGGATGAATCCCGGGCGCTTGAAGTCGCTCCCTACGCGGGAGCGTGGATTGAAATGTTTTCGAACTCTTGCATGGATAGCGCTGCAAAGTCGCTCCCTACGCGGGAGCGTGGATTGAAATGACAACTGCATATTAATCGCCGTTCCCAGTATATCTAGTCGCTCCCTACGCGGGAGCGTGGATTGAAATCCCTTGCGCAGATATCTCCGGGAATATATTTCCGTCGCTCCCTACGCGGGAGCGTGGATTGAAATGAGTACGCGGTACTCATCGTGGGTCAGCACGTTAAGTCGCTCCCTACGCGGGAGCGTGGATTGAAATCTCAATACGAAATCGTTATTGAATGTGATGGTGACGTCGCTCCCTACGCGGGAGCGTGGATTGAAATCGTCATAACGCGTCCTATTACGCACATCTACGCGTCGCTCCCTACGCGGGAGCGTGGATTGAAATAGCTTTTCGATCGCGTCATTCGTTAATATTTTCCGGTCGCTCCCTACGCGGGAGCGTGGATTGAAATATTGACATGCTCAACCTCTGCTCTTTCCAGCATATGTCGCTCCCTACGCGGGAGCGTGGATTGAAATAAGATTGTGAATAGGTTTGCAGTTATCGCAAAACCGTCGCTCCCTACGCGGGAGCGTGGATTGAAATCATTTACCGCATACTCGTGTTGACCGGAGGTTAGTGTCGCTCCCTACGCGGGAGCGTGGATTGAAATACGCATGTCTTTATAGCCTACGGTATACTTACGGTCGCTCCCTACGCGGGAGCGTGGATTGAAATCGTTAATTGCGTCATAATTGTGTCAATCTGCACAGTCGCTCCCTACGCGGGAGCGTGGATTGAAATATTATATACGTCAATATACGCTACTCTTGTGAGTGTCGCTCCCTACGCGGGAGCGTGGATTGAAATATTTCCTCCTTTGTTTGTCTCTTGCTCTGATATAGTCGCTCCCTACGCGGGAGCGTGGATTGAAATAATATGTCGGCGCCTGTCCCCTGGATAACGGCGGTCGCTCCCTACGCGGGAGCGTGGATTGAAATTCGTAATATGCGTCCAGTATCTCCGCAGCGGTAGAGTCGCTCCCTACGCGGGAGCGTGGATTGAAATTGAAGTGATGCAGATACCTGCAGGATCATCTCAGTCGCTCCCTACGCGGGAGCGTGGATTGAAATGTATCTCAGCTAATGAAGGGCGGTTATTATCTTGTCGCTCCCTACGCGGGAGCGTGGATTGAAATTTCGGCTGTGATAACCATTCAATCGCGATATATTGTTGTCGCTCCCTACGCGGGAGCGTGGATTGAAATCGTAGGCTTAAGCGGTGAGTAACAACATCTGATAGCGTCGCTCCCTACGCGGGAGCGTGGATTGAAATCAGTAGCGTCCAATCGACGTCTCCGGTTGTAGCGTGTCGCTCCCTACGCGGGAGCGTGGATTGAAATATATGTGCGATGTCGTCGCGTTTCTGCGCGATGAGAGTCGCTCCCTACGCGGGAGCGTGGATTGAAATAACGTTAACGATATCGGACGCTCTCCCTTACCGCGTCGCTCCCTACGCGGGAGCGTGGATTGAAATACCTCCTGCGGTTGTGGCGTTGAATAGCGATTCTACGTCGCTCCCTACGCGGGAGCGTGGATTGAAATATACGTAGGGTTAACAAATACCCTCGTCAGCGTACAGTCGCTCCCTACGCGGGAGCGTGGATTGAAATTTCGCGTAAACCACAAGGTCGCCTCCGCGGTCATTGTCGCTCCCTACGCGGGAGCGTGGATTGAAATTACTCCAACATCAATAATGGCAGAACTAGCTGTTGTCGCTCCCTACGCGGGAGCGTGGATTGAAATAACAACACTCCTCGTTTATAGTTTCGGAACATAGGGTCGCTCCCTACGCGGGAGCGTGGATTGAAATATTGCTATCTGAAATTCGTTCGGGCAGTATACGCGTCGCTCCCTACGCGGGAGCGTGGATTGAAATACGATGACCATGCGGACTCGGACCATCAAGCGGTGTCGCTCCCTACGCGGGAGCGTGGATTGAAATAAGCCACGTAGGGGCGATCATACAAAAGTAACGGCGTCGCTCCCTACGCGGGAGCGTGGATTGAAATAAGTATTGGTTAGCGGCAAGGACTACGACATCAGCGTCGCTCCCTACGCGGGAGCGTGGATTGAAATCTAAATTAGTAATAGCAATGAACAAAGGATCCAAACGTCGCTCCCTACGCGGGAGCGTGGATTGAAATAGATAGCGCTAAGTAGGATTCGAAGTCTTGTTCAGTCGCTCCCTACGCGGGAGCGTGGATTGAAATCTCGATATGAGAGCACGCGAATATGGACTAACCCGTCGCTCCCTACGCGGGAGCGTGGATTGAAATACCTCCAACAAGAGGAAGCCGCACTGATTAAGCGTCGCTCCCTACGCGGGAGCGTGGATTGAAATGGAATATCGAACGCATGACCGAACATCTGATTAAAGTCGCTCCCTACGCGGGAGCGTGGATTGAAATTCCGAATGTTATGCCGAGTGCCTTCAACGCTCCGGTCGCTCCCTACGCGGGAGCGTGGATTGAAATATCAAGATGACGGAGGAGGCATTACGTGGATACTACGTCGCTCCCTACGCGGGAGCGTGGATTGAAATTCAAACATCCACCATGCTTCTTTCCACTGCTTCTGTCGCTCCCTACGCGGGAGCGTGGATTGAAATTACTCCAACATCAATAATGGCAGAACTAGCTGTTGTCGCTCCCTACGCGGGAGCGTGGATTGAAATCGATAATATTCGATGATGTCGTCTACCGTTGTCGTCGCTCCCTACGCGGGAGCGTGGATTGAAATTTACCAACTTCAAGTGTACCAACCATGCCATTTGCAGTCGCTCCCTACGCGGGAGCGTGGATTGAAATGACGAGTCCGTTACGAGTCCGAAGATACGCTCCCACGTCGCTCCCTACGCGGGAGCGTGGATTGAAATATTTATTGGAAATGTATAGTACCTTTTCATGATGTCGCTCCCTACGCGGGAGCGTGGATTGAAATTTTCAAGCTTGGGTTAGCCCTAAAAATCTTTAGGTCGCTCCCTACGCGGGAGCGTGGATTGAAATTCATTAGGTAAACCCCCTACTTTTTATGAGTGTCGGTCGCTCCCTACGCGGGAGCGTGGATTGAAATACAATTCGAGGACTTGGAAAGTGAAGTTATTGGGTCGCTCCCTACGCGGGAGCGTGGATTGAAATCAGACGGGGCAGGAATCCTATACTCATGGATACCAAGTCGCTCCCTACGCGGGAGCGTGGATTGAAATATTTAATACGGCAGGGTCATCGTCATGTTAACTGGGTCGCTCCCTACGCGGGAGCGTGGATTGAAATGATTCCAGCAATTCCTGTTCGTACTGTTTAAATCGTCGCTCCCTACGCGGGAGCGTGGATTGAAATTGATAAGCGAAATGAAGTTAACATACTGCAAACGGTCGCTCCCTACGCGGGAGCGTGGATTGAAATCGTTATTATCACACCACCTCTTACAGCGCTTGTCGTCGCTCCCTACGCGGGAGCGTGGATTGAAATTGTAACGGTCCCGGCATGGACAGGTTGTTTAGGGTCGCTCCCTACGCGGGAGCGTGGATTGAAATTTGATCCGCATGAGATGTACACATGGTATTACGAGTCGCTCCCTACGCGGGAGCGTGGATTGAAATCTATCTCGATATTTGCTTCGACTTTCGTGGTGTTCGTCGCTCCCTACGCGGGAGCGTGGATTGAAATGGATTGGTCGGGACTCTGGTGGAGGGTAAGAGGTGTCGCTCCCTACGCGGGAGCGTGGATTGAAATAAAGATGGAAAAGAGAGAGTGGATCACGTCTCGAGTCGCTCCCTACGCGGGAGCGTGGATTGAAATACTCTCCCTCGCGCGTCATGATGGAGCTTGGCGGTCGCTCCCTACGCGGGAGCGTGGATTGAAATATTTGTCCAGCAAGACCAGTTACATAGATGCCAACGTCGCTCCCTACGCGGGAGCGTGGATTGAAATGTCAGAAGACATGTGGAGGATAAAAGTCAGCAATTGTCGCTCCCTACGCGGGAGCGTGGATTGAAATTTTCGATGGTCTCGGAGCTAACCGCGCATTGAAATGTCGCTCCCTACGCGGGAGCGTGGATTGAAATAAGTCCATTATTTCATCATTCAATTGCCTATTAACGTCGCTCCCTACGCGGGAGCGTGGATTGAAATCGCACCAACCCTATCCAATACGATCTCACTATTGTCGCTCCCTACGCGGGAGCGTGGATTGAAATTACCGAGTCTGTTGTAAGCTCTCCAACCTTGATGTCGCTCCCTACGCGGGAGCGTGGATTGAAATATCTACACCTGGTTCTACGTGCAGGTTAACTACGTCGCTCCCTACGCGGGAGCGTGGATTGAAATCTCAGAACATGACCGAGGCGTTACGGCTGGCAGCGTCGCTCCCTACGCGGGAGCGTGGATTGAAATAGGCTTACCCTTGGAGAGCTTAGCTTCAAAATCGTCGCTCCCTACGCGGGAGCGTGGATTGAAATGGTAACAATAAGTGCAACTTTGGATGGTGTTTTGGTCGCTCCCTACGCGGGAGCGTGGATTGAAATCTGAATGGAACAGACCACCGTATATTGTTTTGGCAGTCGCTCCCTACGCGGGAGCGTGGATTGAGATAACCATATACGACCCTGCGGCTAGTAATTGATGGTCGCTCCCTACGCGGGAGCGTGGATTGAAATGGTAACTACCCAGTATGAATTCCTTGGTTGGGAGAGTCGCTCCCTAAGCGGGAGCGACCATTGATTATGATAAATATATTTTAGGGTATTCTCCCGATTTCACGTCTAAATCAATGGCAAGGGTTTTCTGGAAATGAGAGGCTCCTAATCAGTATCATTAGTTGCAGAAAAAGATGGATAAGTTCAGATCGTAGGGCTATTCCTTTACGATTTTTTTTAAGCAGTGCTATACGTTTTGAAATTACAGCGAATAGCTAATCACGATACAACCCCAGATCATCTAACATGATCTTGCCGGGTCCACCACTGAAATAAAAGGTGATACTTTTGATATTGGCAGGATTAAAGCTGGAATTAAGTTTTCGGAATACGTCAAAAGGTATTCGGACGGTTTGAAATATAGGCTGTTCTGGAAGGTCATATTTACCACCATCAAAGTGCTTTTCAAGCCATTTGCTTTTCGTGAAATAAGTGACGTCTGGAGACTTGAGTGTCATGAATTGTGATAAAGGTACAATCACCGTTAGGTCGTTGTGCGTCTGTAAGGCAACCTTGATTTCAGGTACTGACTGGGTTTCTCCTTGTTCATGTTTCAGATCTGCACTTTGGTTAGCAATAGAGAAAGATATCCCATCGGCTATAGCCAGACGATTTAATAAGCTACTATTATCCCAGACAAGGGAATAAGATGCATCTGGCGTATGATCCCCTGAGATCTCCTCGTTCCATTCCAGCACGACAGCATCATTTTTGGTAAGATAGGCCTTTTCAGACCAGTTAAGTCCGTTTGCAGCTGCTGTTCCGCCGTTGAGTAAGGTCGTCTTGTCGTTATCTTCTTCAAAGCGAGCTAATCTAACAAATGTGCCATCCTCGTATTTATTGAAATAAGTAGTATCCGGCAGCCATTCAGCTCCAGAACGATAGTCTTGGAATAGGTTTATATAATCCTCTTTCTTGTGAAGGACAGTTTCTAGAAAGGCGGAGACAAACACTTTAGCAATCTGTCTCTGATCTGTTCCTTCCATTAAGTGCTGTTGATTAAGAAAAAGCCCTTTGGGTACACTCAGATCAAGGTCTCCCCAAGATGAATTAAATTGAGAATGGTTTGCGTCCCCAATGTGAAGATATGTTTTGAATCCAGAATGATTAGGCGTGAACGTGGCACGAGCGTAATGACGCTCTCCGAAATATTCATTTAGATCTCCATCTTTTGCTCCTTGAAGTGCCATATAGCTAATGTTGCTGAGTTTGGTTTGTTTATTATCGATGACAGAATCTGTAGGTGCTAAGGCAACCAGTCCTTGAATTCCAAAAGAATGGAGATCGTCTTTCTGGTCCGAATCGGTATCGAACCAGAGCGTAGAATCAGCAGCCATAGCCACCGCTTGCCCCCCTCTAGAATGTCCAATCAAGCCAATATTGTCGAGATCCACTTTGTCCGAGAAAGGAGTATCTTCTTGTTCTGCAAAGGTTCGGATCTGCTGGAGGTGCTTAAGTAGAACCCATGCCCGCATCGTCATATCGTTATCTGGGATGTTGGCCCACACCGAATAGTTAAGGAAGTTCTCATCCACAGATACCGTAATAAAACCTCTACTGGCAAGTAATTCCCCAAGATATCCATAACCCTCGTCAGAGTAATCTTCCATCAAATGATTGCCATGAACCATGAGCACGAGTGGAAAAGGACCTTCACCCTCAGGCATCCAGACTCTTCCGTTAATGGGTAACTGATTCTGGTTGAATCCCCAGAATAAAGTGCGAAGTAAAGACCACTTTTTAATATATGCAGAAGCGTTGACGGGTGAAGATAAGAGATCTACTTCCGTATCGAATTCTGAACGGTGTAGATCAAATCCACTACCGTAGGTAAAGTATTGAAAGGCATAGGGTCCAGGTTCAGCGGGATTGTTATAAGAGTTCGTAGATACAATGGGTTGTATGGTGGGTTGGATCGCCTGTATTGTCGGGTCTACGACATTAGAATCTGGGATCGTCTGAACGGAGAAGAGACTTAATAACATCCCACAAGTTAGCCATATTTTGATACGCTTGGAGTAGTATTTACTATGAATAATGCTTATGAAGAAACCAAGCAGAACACCTAGAGCTGTCACGCCAATGGAGGAAATAATAGATACAAGGACGCCACTTCCCGGAATCCAGAATGACAAATAGAAACAGACTAAACTAAATATGACTCCACCAGTGAACAATCGTGGAATAGGAAGCCCTAAGAGTGCGAGCAGTAGAGCTATGAAGTGGGCTGATAAGGCAAATTCAATCGTACCGAGCGTAATCGTCAGCATAATATCAAGTACAGATCCAAGGCCAGTTGGCATACTGATGGCTATGATAGAGAAAATATAACAACTAAGTATCCACAGACCTCCCATAGCCATGCGCCAAAAGGGACGATCTAAAGCATACGTAGTCTTAAGGCGACGTTGTATACGTGAGCGGAAGGATATTTTAGTTGGAATAGGCGTATATAAGATTTCAGGTTCCATGATGTCTCCCTAGTATTTATCAATATGGCATTAGTGTATATTGTATCATGCTATGAAGAGTTAGGTAACTGTATGTGCGTTTGTTTATATGGTAAATTTACTAAAATAAAGCTATACTTTTATAATGTTGTTTTTCCTTTCAGGATGAAGAAGGAGCTTAAGATATGAAGAAGTTAACCATTGAAGATGTAGCACAGAGGGCGGGTGTGTCTAAGAGCACCGTGTCTCAGTTTCTAAATAAAAGATACAAATATATGAGTGATGCAACGAAAAAACGAATTGCTGAGGTCGTGGAGGAGCTCAATTACCAGCCTAATGGTCTGGCAAGAAGCTTAAAGAATAATCGCACGCATATGATCGGGGTCATTGTGGCCAATATTGATTACACGTTATCGATCCAATGTATTCGAGCGATTGAGAGTGAACTGCAAACCCATGGGATACAGGTGATCATTTGTAATGCGGATGAGAATCCAGACAAAGAGAGTAAATATATTGAGATGCTGGTGGCTCGACAGGTAGATGGTCTAATCATTTTCCCAACGGGGAACAATGCGGCGGCTTATGGTCGGCTTATTACGGAGAACTTCCCGATGGTCTTTCTGGATCGGCTAGTGGAACAAGTCACGACACATAGTCTACTTCTAGATAATGAAATGGCGGTCAAAATCGGCATCCAAGAGCTAGTAAGCAACCAACATGAAGAAATAGCTCTGATCACATTGCCTCATGAGACACATCGGATTACTCCAAGGCTGGAAAGATTGAGCGGGTACAAAAAAGCGATGGAGGAATGTGGTCTTAAGATCAGAGATGAGTATATCCGCAGTGTTCCTAAGGAAGATATTCAGGGAACTATGGCGAAGTTGCTTCATTTACAGGACCCACCTACAGCCATTCTTGCTGGGAATGATATCGTACTCGCAGAGATGTTGAAATACGCCAGTACGCATAATATTCGAATTCCTGAGGATATATCGGTGATCGGTATTGACGATGCAGATTTTGCTCATATCTATAACCCTAACATTACCACCATCGGTCAACCCACTTACGACATGGGTAAGCAAGCAGCGAAAATATTGCTTCAATGCATCGAAGAGACAGGCACGACTGTGCCGATCATTTATCGATTTGTCCCTCAATTGCACAAAGGTAAGTCTGTTAAACCATTAGAAGCTTAACCCTTGGATGTAGATGATCGATATTTATGAATATTGAATACTCGACAGCCTTCAAGTAATCGGACTAACTTGTGCGGGAGCTGCAACGTTGTGATTAGCAAAAGAGTATGGAAGATGCAACGTTGTGACTAGCCAAAGAGTGTGTGGTCAGAGGGATATTTTCTCCTCGGCACACACACTCTTTGGCTTTACTTTGCAATGGGTTTATTTAAGACTCTAAAGCGTAGTTAGTTTAGTGCTTGATGGTGATGAGAATAAATAACAGGAAATGATCCATCTAATGTGACTCATACATCGCTAGGGGAGGACTTAACCGGAAAACCTCCATCTAATTCGACACTTTGAGGTAATAGTGCTTGAATCGCTTGAAATAACAGGAGAATTTCCAGTTAATTAGTGAAATGAGCGGTTTTCTCAACAATTTAACTGGAGGAATTCCCGGTAAATGAAATCAGCATCATTCTTAATCCTAACAAGTATCAGTTTAGAAAAATTACTATAAATCCATAAACGACTACCAGGGCCAGGATCTCGATTTCTCGTTGAGCGAGGTTATAACGAGAGGCAAAACTGTTCCCCCAAGAATCATCCCCTACCGCTGAACCGTTTGATCGCGTCCTCGGTCACCGGCTGGAAGAGGTTAATGAGGTTGCCGTCGGGATCACGGAATAACACAGCACGGTTCCCCCACGGCATCGTGGTCGGTTCCTTTACCCACTCGTCGACAAATGGCTTCAAGCGCTCGTATTCGGCATCGACATCGTCGACGCGGAACTCGAGGATGACAGTGTGATTGTCGGCCGCCACTGCGGAACCAATGCCGAACAGTGGCACCGTCTGGGAGTGGCCGATCGCCAGGGTGCACGATGGCACAACGAGTTCGGCAAAGACAGGCGCGGGGCGCTCCGCCGAAACACCCATGACTTTCTCATAGAACTCGACAAGACGATCCACGTCGTCGGTAATGATGCGTACAGAAGCAAAATTCATAAGATATCATCCTTCCCATAATAAATGATACAATACCATATCATTTTGGGCCAGAACCAGCTCTCCACCCCTTTATGTTTACTTACTCGATTATAAAATAACGCTACTGACAACGGTATGTCAGTAGCGTTTTAACATTTTTGTTTTTTTCTGCCAATGTCGATACCCGCCCCGTTGACGTATGTTTATTTGCAGGAATTACAATCCTGCCAAGCTCGTCAACCTTTCTTACAATGCCTGTTTCTTTCATCATTCGTTCTCCTCCAGTAAAGGGGGAATATTATGCCATGAATGCTTCCAAACCCTCACGTGTGGGTAGCCCATCACTATCTCCTGGTGACATGACAGCCAGAGCACCAATGGCATTTCCTCGTCTCGTAGCTTCCTCAACCGAAAGTCCATCTAGAAAGGCACTAACAACGCCAACGGCAAACCCATCACCCGCGCCAACGGTATCTACCACTTCTGCAACGGGGAAGCCATTTACGTAGCCTTCTTGATCGGCAGTTTTATAGTAAGCACCCTCTGCGCCTAACTTAATGATAACGAGAGGAATACCCCGATCTAGATAAAAGGAGGCAATATCCTCTGGTTTCTCCAACCCAGTTAACGTTTTCCCCTCATTTATCCCTGGGAGGAACCAATCACAATTAGAAGCTAAGTCGTTAATAGTGTTCACCATCGTTGGCGTATCATACCACAATTTAGGACGTAGATTAGGATCAAATGAGATGGTTTTACCTAATCTCTTCATGAATTTCATCGCATGGATAGAAAATTCGTGACAATCTTTGGATAAGGCTGCCGATATGCTTGTCATATGCATATGTCTAGCGGAGGAGAAATAATCTTCATTGAAATCAGATATGTTTAATTTAGAAGCTGCGGAATTTTTTCTGAAATACTCCACAACAGGATCTCCTGTTAGAACTTTGGATTTCACCAGCATCCCCGTTGAATATTCTTCTGTAAATACGACACTTTGTGTATCAATTTGTTCCTTCTTTAGCGCCTCGATGATGAATTCACCGAAGTTATCCTTTCCGAGCTTAGTGACTAAGCCAACATCCAATCCTAAACGTGACAATCCTGTTGATACATTCGTTTCTGCTCCTGCAAGAGCTTTGGAAAAAGAGAAAGTTTCATGTAGTAGTCCGGGTTCATTGGCATAAAACATCGTCATAGGTTCTCCAAATGTAACTACGTCCAAAGGTTTATTCATTATAAATGCCTCCTTATAGTGTGTGAGTTCATGTGTTGTTGCATCATGTTTGATTCGTTTATTTATCCTATTTAATTATAAAAGTTTATCTGACATCCATTTAAATATTCTTAATAATAAGGCTCATTTAGAAATTATCACATAAATCGGTTTTTAACAATAACAACTTCGATGTCTTCACGCTCAAATATTATTTTTGATTAAAAAATATGACTTGTAACTAGCGTTAAATATAGGTTTTTGATAAATATATATTATTTATTTATAAAAAACGTTAAATATGATATTGACTGAATCCATTTAATTAATTAGTATTTCAAGTGAGGTTACCAAATATATTTATTAATTTTACTAAACTTATTGCATTTTATTTATGCGGGAGGAATTCTTAATATGGAAAAACGTTACTCTACTCATCCAGAACAAGCTAAGTTTTTTATGACGGAAGAATTACGCAGTCATTATCTGGTCCAGGAACTATTCGTTCCGGATGAAGTGAAGCTATGTTATACACATGAAGATCGTCTTATTGTCGGTGGTATCTTTCCAGTGAATGGACCTGTTCGTTTAGAAGGATACGATGAAATTAAAGCGGATTACTTCTTACAGCGTCGTGAATTAGGTGTGTTTAATGTTGGGGGCAGCGGCAAGGTGACTGTGGATGGGGAGACCTACTCCTTAGATCTGAAGGATTGTTTATATATTGGATTAGGAAACAAAGAACTTATCTTTGAAAGCGATTCAAGCCAGGCTCCAGCTAAGTTCTATCTCGTATCTGCTACGGCTCACCAAACCTATCCAACTCAAAAACAAACGTTCAAAGATGTAGCAGCAGAGAGTTTAGGAAGCCCAGAGACTGCCAATAGTCGTGTTCTTCGCAGATATATTCATGAGGATGGTATTCAGAGTTGTCAATTGTGTATGGGTATGACGGCACTGCAAGCAGGTAGCGTATGGAACTCGATGCCGACACATGTTCATGATCGACGTAGTGAAGTGTATTTCTATTTCGAATTGGATGAACAAGCGAGAATGTTCCATATGATGGGTGAGCCGAGCCAGACTCGACACATTGTGATGAAGAATGATGAAGCGGTTATTTCCCCTCCATGGTCTATTCATTGTGGAACAGCGACGAACAATTATACCTTCATCTGGGCAATGGCTGGAGAGAACTACACATATAAAGATATGGATGCAGTTGCGATAGATGAGATTCGCTAATTATATTTTTTACAAGGGAGGGACTTTAAGTAGATGAAGAAAATTAAAGTATTACAGAATATTGCATCTGTAGGGGTTGTTGCTGTTATTCGAGCCGATACTCCCGAAGCAGCCGTTCGGATGTCGGAGGCTTGTATTGAGGGAGGTCTCAACAATATTGAAGTGACCTTTACAACACCTAATGCAGATGAGGCCATTCGAACTCTCGTCAAGAAATACGGAGATAAGGCAGTCATTGGAGCGGGTACGGTACTTGATCCTATAACAGCTAGAATATCCATATTAGCAGGTGCTGAATTTGTAGTAAGTCCCTCTTTTGAAGAAGAAACAGCTAAGATGTGTAATCTGTATGGCATTCCATACATGCCAGGTTGTCTGACCTTGAATGAAATGAAGGAAGCGCTGAAACTTGGCGTAGATGTACTGAAACTATTCCCTGGTAGCGCCTTTGGAGCAGACTACATTAAGGCGGTTAAAGGACCGATGCCTCATGTACAAATTATGCCTACGGGTGGCGTGGATCTGAACAACATGGAACAGTGGATTCGTAATGGATGCATCGCGGTCGGTATTGGTGGGAATTTAACGGCTCCTGCCAAAGACGATCGTTACGATCTTATTACTGAATTAGCGGCACAATATGTAGCCAAATTCCAAGAAATTAAGGCTTGAAAGATATAGCTAATATTTAGGAGGGATAAATGATGAGTTTAAACGAATTTTCATTAGATTTTTTCAACTTGCAAGGAAAGACAGCGATTGTAACTGGGGGGAATACGGGTCTAGGTCAAGGGTACGCCGTGGCACTGGCTAAAGCAGGAGCAGACCTATTTGTGGTTACTTATGACAAGAACTGGGATGAGACTAGAGTCATGATCGAGAAGGAAGGTCGTAAAGTTGTTTTTCACCAAGCTGACCTTTCCCAAAAAGAAGCTATTCCAGTTGTTGTTGAAGAATGTCTGAAAGCTTTTGGTAAGATCGACATTCTGGTTAACAATGCAGGTACAATTCGTAGAGCACCGCTACTTGAGTACAAGGCAGAAGATTGGGATGCTGTAATGGCAATCAACCTAGATGCCGTGTATTTCTTGAGTCAAGAGGTTGCTAAAGTCATGGTAGAACAAAAAAGCGGGAAAATCATCAACATCGCTTCGATGTTATCTTTCCAAGGCGGTAAATTCGTACCTTCTTATACAGCTAGTAAGCATGCCGTTGCGGGGATTACCAAGGCTTTCGCTAATGAATTAGCGATTCATAACGTACAGATCAATGCGATTGCACCGGGATATATTGCAACAGCGAACACAGCGCCTATCCGTAGTGACGAGGTGCGTAATCAAGAGATTCTGTCCCGAATTCCTGCAGGCCGTTGGGCAGAGCCGTTTGATCTTATGGGCGTAGTTGTTTTCTTATCGAGTAGAGCATCCGATTATATGAATGGACATATTCTAGCTGTAGACGGCGGATGGCTTGTACGCTAAGGGGGATTCAAGATGATCGTTGATCGCTTAAGTTATCTTTTGAAACAGCATCCATTGGATTCAAAAATCTATCAAGGTGTGCATTTTCTTGAAAATACTGATTTCTCTGAACAATCTGTGGGCGTACATGAGGTCGATGATGAAATCTTCTATGTGGTTGCTGAATATGAAACCAAAGGCGCAGAAGAATGCTTCTGGGAAGCTCATCAGAAATATCTGGACTTACATTATATTATTGAGGGTAGCGAACAGATTGGTTATGAGCAGATTGAACGTCTTACGGTAAAAGAGGCGTACAATGAAGAGAAGGATGCCGAATTCTTCAGCGGAGAAGTGAACTCTGCTGTTGCAGTATATGCAGGGGATGTGTTGGTATGTTACCCCCAAGATGGGCATATGACCGGGATTGCTATACAGGAGAAGGTTAAGGTTAGAAAAGTGATTTTGAAGGTTAAGATCTAGATGTGAAATACGTTATCATCATGTAATATATATTGAGCAAACAAACAGCAACACCATGAGTATAGGTGTTGCTGTTTGTGTTGTTATAAAGTGGTTGCGCTAAAATAACTTCAATATGTAATAATGATAGAAAAAGTAGAAATGAGAGATATAGATGAAGCTTGATCGCTTGCTTTCAATCGTTATATTGCTAGTAAATCGCGGGAGAGTTCAAGCTAAAGAATTAGCAGAGTTGTTTGAAGTGTCAGTACGAACGATCTATCGCGATGTGGATGCTATTAATCAAGCGGGTATTCCAGTGGTTACCTATCAAGGTGCCAATGGTGGGATTGGACTGGTGGAAGGATATCGGCTGGATCGTAATGTGCTAACGAATCATGACATGGCGAATATCGTTACGGCGCTGCAGAGTATTTCTACGTCCTCCTTTAGTAAGAGTCATCAAATCCTATTGGACAAAATCAACAGCATCATTCCACATTCACATATGGAACAATTCGACTTTCAGACGAGTCAATTTATTGTCGACTTCTCTGCATGGGGTCAGCGTGGGGAGTTGGAGGGAAATCTCAAGCTACTCAAGCAGGCCATTGAGAAGGTACATGTCGTATCTTTTACATATAGTAATGCGCAGGGGGAGCAGCGGGTACGGTCTGTAGAACCTTATACGATAGTGATGAAGAATCAACAATGGTATCTATATGCATTTTGCCAGTATCGACAGGCTTTCAGGCTGTTCAAGTTATTACGAATGAAGGATGTCGTAGAAAAGGAAATTCCATATGAGCGGCAACCCGTCTCGTTCGATCCTCCTCCGTGGCAACAGGAATGGACTGCACCAGAGAGTGGCATTCGCCTTGTTCTTCGGTTTAACGAGAAAGCTAAGCATTTGGCAGAAGAATGGTTCGGTGTGGAAGAGCTTATAGAGGATGTAAAAGGTTTCTATACGGTAACGCCATCTTATCCTGAGGATCAATGGTTATATGGCTTTATTCTTAGCTTTGGACAAGACGTAGAAGTGGTCGAGCCACAGCACATCCGCGATATCATTCAAGGAATAGCTAAGAAAATATCAGGTCAATATGAGGCATGAGAAGTACTTAAGAATCCGTAAGGTTTTTAAAGTACATAGGAAAGCGTCAAATAGCGCTAAAACATGAGTATTTGGAAAAAATCAATTGGGTTATTTAAATACAAGAAGAACCCATGGTTTCATAAGAAACTAGGGTTCTTCTTGTATCATTATACGTATTAATCTTCCTGTCCACGTAGAACCAAGGAAACTTCTTGAATTCCTTCACGAAGAGGCTTTTCTAATACGACCCAATTGACGGCAAGAGACTGCCTTAACTGGGTTAATTGGTGTTCATCTAGATGAAGCTCATCGATTCTGTTGTCACCGAATTTAAAGTCTACATGGGCTTGGAGATTGAATTTCTCCTCAACCCAGATTTTCAGACCATTTCGGGTGTTAAAGGTCATTCGATATCCTTCAAGTGCCTGTTCAATCTGCTCAGCATGTTCCTCAGCATAGGTGAAGAAATCTCCATATTGGTAATGTTCTCCTTCTGCATTCTTAAGTAGGATGGGATCCTTTAAGCGTACAGCTTCTCTGATCTGTACCTCATCGAGCAGTACTTTTCTGGCGTGTTCTAGTAAAATTGCAGTATGTTGTGAAATTTTGATTTCATTACTCATGCTATAACTCCGCCTTTCGTTCAACTAATATAAATGACATGCTGTATAATGACCTGGTGAAATCTCAGTCCATTGAGGTTCTTCTTGACGACAACGATCATGTGCCATAGGACATCTCGAGGCGAATTTACAGCCTTGAAAATCCTGCAATGGGCTTGGCAGATCTCCTGTAATTATAGGAGCGGATAGTTGCTGAGCCAGCTTCGGATCGGGTTGCGGAATGGCTTCAAGCAGAGCTTGAGTGTAAGGATGTGCTGGGTGATCATATAGCTCATCACTTGGAGCGAGCTCTACGAGTTTACCGAGATACATCACGCCGATACGATCAGAGATATGACGCACCATAGATAGATCATGCGCAATAAATAGATAGGTTAAGCCGAATTCTGCTTGGAGATCTTCAAGCATATTGACGACTTGAGCTTGAACAGACACATCGAGTGCTGATATGGGTTCATCACATAATATGAATTCAGGACGAACGGACAGGGCCCTCGCAATACTGATCCGTTGGCGTTGACCTCCACTGAATTCATGTGGATAACGTAGGGCATGTTCCGATTTCAAACCCACTTTCTCGAGTAATTCTAATACAGTATCTTGGCGATCTTGCTTGCTACCGATGCCGTGAATTTCCATAGGTTCGCTAATGAGCTGGGCGACGTTCATCCCTGGATTCAGTGATGAATAGGGATCTTGGAAAATCGTTTGCATTCTTTTACGGAAGGGCTTCAACTGCCGTTCATTCATTGTAGCAATATTGTGGCCATCGAAATAAACTTCACCATCTGTCACATCATATAAGCGTACAATACTGCGACCTGTCGTTGATTTACCACATCCGGACTCTCCCACTAATCCGAAGGTTTCCCCTCGACTGATGTGAAAGGTAAGATCATCCACGGCCTTTAGCATATTTCGACCACTACTTCCGGCTCCACGTGCAGGGAAATACTTCTTCAATCCGCGTACGTCTAGTAGAATCTCTGGATTTGGATTCATGTTGTATCCCCCTCTCTCCATTTCGCATCATTGCCTTCAGTAGGTTCATAGAGCCAACAAAGAGTACGATGTTCTTCATTGAAGTCGACATAGTGAGGCATCGTTTTGCAGATGTCTCCTGCATGGGGACATCGCTCCATGAAAGGACAACCCGAAGGAGGGTCAAGAAGATCCGGTGGGGTTCCTTCTATCGTAGATAACCGCTGCCGCCCCCCGGTGGTCACTCGGGGAATAGATTTCAACAATCCTTGTGTATAAGGATGACGTGGATGTTCGAAGATTTCTTCCACGGTTCCTTCTTCCATGATCAGACCGCCATACATGACGATCACCCGTGTACATACCTGTGCAACCACGCCGAGATCATGTGTAATTAATAGAATAGCTGTATTTGTTCGTTCCTTAAGTTGCTTCATAAGTCCTAGAATTTGCGCTTGAATGGTGACATCCAGTGCCGTAGTTGGTTCATCTGCAATGAGAAGCTGAGGGTTACATGACAGAGCCATAGCAATCATGACCCGTTGTCGCATTCCTCCGCTGAACTCATGTGGATACTGATCAATTCGTTGTTCTGGTGCAGGAATACCAACTTCACGAAGCAGTTCAATCGCCCGCTGTCTTGCGGCATGTTTGTCTAACTTACGATGACGTCTAATAACCTCAATTAATTGCTTTCCTACACGAATAACAGGATTTAGAGAAGTCATAGGGTCCTGAAAGATCATTGAAATTTCGTTACCCCGAATTCGGCGCAACTCTTTGTCAGACATGGCTGCTAGATTCTTACCGTTAAAAATGACTTGTCCGTTAGTGATTTTACCTGGAGGCTGGATTAATCCGATGATCGATTTAGCTGTCACACTTTTGCCACTTCCAGATTCTCCAACAATTCCAATTACGTCTCCAGCTTGTACATTAAAGCTAACGCCTCTGACAGACTGGACTTCGCCAGCACGGGTCATAAACGAGGTCTTTAAATTTCGGACAGATAGTAAGTCGGTCATATACTCCTCACTCCAATATATCTAAATGAATATTCCATAAGAGGTTTGTTCTAATACTCATCAGCTTAGTTATTAATTATCGTTTATTCGCTTTCGGTTCAAAGGCTACTCTGAATACATCGCCAAGAAAATTGAAAGATAGTACAGTCAGTAGTATAAATACCCCAGGAATAATGGCTAAATAGGGAGCATCACTCATGAAGCCCTGTGCATCATTTAACATACTTCCCCAAGAGGAATTAGGCTGCTTCACACCGAGTCCTAGAAAGCTAAGGGAAGATTCCATAAGGATCGCTGAAGCAATATTAATCGTGGCAGAGACAATAATAGTAGGCATAATATTTGGAATAATATGCTTTAGAATAATACGAAACTTGCTTTGGCCCGATACGCGGGCATATAACACATATTCACGTTCTTTGACCGAAAGTGTCTCAGCCCTTACGATTCTCGCAATCCCCATCCAACTAAGTGCGCCGATAATAACAATGATTGTTCCAATCCCTGGTTTCATATAGGCGTTTAATATGAGCATGAGAAAAAAAGAGGGAATGGCCATGAGTACATCAACACCTCGCATGAGTAAGTTGTCTACCCAGCCTCCGAAGTAACCACTAATCGTACCTACCGCCATGCCTAGCGAGACAGAGATAACCATCGAGAGAAACCCGACACTTAGAGATATTCGGCCCCCATATAAAGCCCTGGCAAAATAATCGCGACCGTAATCATCTGTTCCGAACCAATGGTTAGAATCTGGCTGCTTCAATCGATCAAGTACAACGATTTGATTGGGATCATATCGAGATAGAAAAGCAAACGCTGCTGCAATGGCAAATAGCATCAGAACAGCTATAGCTACTATACCTATCTTTTGTTCTCGTAATTGTGAAGTTATATTACGCCATCTAATTGAATTCATGTTGCTTCTCACCCCGTTTTGATACGTGGATCGACCACGCCGTATAAGATGTCCGCCACCAGATTACCCACAACGAGCATGATGGAGGAGAGCATCGTAATGCCCATAATAATAGGGTAATCGAGCCCATATACTGCTGTAATACCTAGAGAACCCATACCTGGCCAAGAGAATACCGATTCCGTTATGAAGGCTCCGGCAATGAGCTCTGGAAGAGACATTCCTAGAATGGTAATGACGGGTAAGAGCACATTCTTGAGGACATGCTTCCACAATACGGTTCCCGTCGTAGAACCATAGGCATATTGGATTTGCACATAATCTTCTTCCAACTGACTGATGGTATTCGATCTGATATATCTCATATAGACAGAAACGTTCATATAGAGGAGTACTGTCACAGGTAGAATGGCATGCTTGATAATATCTAGGATAGAGTCAGAACCTACCGTTCGCATGCCCATACTAGGAAGCCAATGGAGCTTGACAGCGAACAAATAGATGAGCATGATACCGAACCAGAAGCTCGGAATGGAAATCCCAATATAAGAAAATAAGCTGAGAATGCGGTCAATAGGGCGATTCTTACGTGATCCTGCATACATACTTAATGGAATAGCAATGAGCAGAGATAGAAATA
Organism: Paenibacillus sp. DS2015; assembly: GCF_050433705.1. Lineage (NCBI taxonomy): Bacteria > Bacillati > Bacillota > Bacilli > Caryophanales > Paenibacillaceae > Paenibacillus > Paenibacillus sp. DS2015. The sequence continues at coordinate 259,310 of NZ_JBNPWS010000003.1, forward strand.
ATCCTGCACCCATAAGTCCTATTGTAGCAGGCAGACGCGTTAATATTTGATCCATCACGGGACGATGATTAACTAATGAGTAACCAAGGTCACCTGTGAGTACATTTTTGAGCCACAATAAATATTGAACATACACAGGTTTATCAAGACCTAAGTTCTGGCGAATACGTTCAACGTCCTCCGCTCCCATATTGGGTGTAACAAAAGAAAGAACCGGATCTCCCGGTGCAAGCTTGATAAGCGCGAACGATATAATTGAAATAAACAAAAGAAGGGGGACGGCTTGTCCAACCCTTCGTAAGATAAATCTTTTCAAGCCATACCCCTCCGGACCAACGCCGACCGTTGCCGGTCGGCATGTATTGTAAGAAAACTAAATTATTTTTTGTGTATTTGGGATAAATCTTCGAGCATTACGACAGGTTTCGGTGTAGCTTCTTCTATACCCGCATAGGTATTGTCTACGGCAACGATCGCCTTGGTGTAGGCAATAGGATATACAGTCATTTCATTAGCCACAGTTTGTTGGATTTGTTTATATAATTCCTCGCGTTTCGCAGGATCAACTTCTACAGCGGCAGCATCCCATAGTTTGTCGAAATCAGCATTTTTATAATGTGAATAGTTATAGGCAGCTTCGCTTTGGAATAGAGTCTTGTAAGCGTCCGGTTCGAATCCCATAATGTAGCCACCAAAGGATAGTTCGAAATCTTTGTTATTCAAATCTAGTGTTCTATTACCGTATGCTGTACCATCCATTGGCAACAATTCCACTTCAATGCCTACATCTTTCAGTTTTTGCTGAATGTATAGAGCCTGACTTTCTTGCGGTTTGTTAGTGTTTGTATAAGCTAAACGTATTTTTAGGTTGCTAACTCCAGCATCGGCAAGCAGTTGTTTAGCCTTATCCAAGTTGTAGTCATACTTCTCTAGATCGTTCGTTTGATACAATGTATCTGGTGTAAGAATAGAAGCAGCAGGTTCTGCAAATTCATCTGAAGTATAGGAAGCTGTAATGATTTCATTCTTATCAAGAGCGTAAGCAATGGCTTGACGCACTTCTTTCTTCTGCATAGCCTCGGTATTTAGATTGAAAGCCATATATTGAAGACGACCTTCAGAATAAGTTAACAAATTGAACTTTCCGGTATCATTCAGTTTTTTGTAATCTTGTGTATCTACCATACGCATTTGAATTTCGCCATTCTGAAGTGCTAGATTAGCCGCATTCGTATCTTTAGCGACACGATAAGTTACCGTATCCAAGTGAGCTTTTCCTGCAAAATAATCATCGAATCTTTCCAACGTGACATATTCGCCAGCGCGATATTCTTTGAACTTGAAGGGACCTGAACCTACAGGAGCATTGTTCTTGTCGCTCTTCTCAATATCTGTAACACCAGCATAAATATGCTCTGGAATCGGGAAGAATTGTACAAGAGCTCCGTCAAAAGCAGCGGTTACTTCTGGAAGAATAAATTCTACTGTCAAATCATCCACTTTGTTTACTTTGATCGGCTTATCGTTCAATACGAATTGGCTACGAAGAAAGCTATGTTGATTCTCATCTAGAATACTATTCGCTGTGAACACGATATCATCGGCGTTGAGTGCTTCACCATCATGCCATTTCAATCCGTCACGTAATTTAATAGTATAAGTAAGGTTATCCTCAGATACTGTCACATCTTCAGCAAGTACATAAGTTTTCTTACCGTCATTAATATTGAATAATGGAGCGTATAACGATTGATCGATAGTAAGAGTCACTCGGTCGCCCGCATAGATTGGATTCATAACTTTAGGATCATCTTGAACTGCGATGATGATCGAACCGCCATCCTTGGGTTCGCCTGAATCTGTTGAAGTCGTATCTTGTGGTGCCGCAGTATTTGTCTGTGCGTTGTTGTTACCGCCGCATGCACTAAGTACTAATACTAGAGCAAGGACTGCGGTTAACCAAAGTTTTCTGTGTTTCATGTAAATCCCCCTAAGATGTAAGTAATATATACTCTATTATAACGATCTTTTTCGACAAAACAAGACATTTAAACCTAGTTTTCTTATTGGTTATATTTAATTTTCGGTTATTGGGTATGAATTTCCATTTGAAACTAGAAGTACTGTGGTGGAAGTAATAACAATAACAGTAACAAAACACATTCCCATCATTTAAAAAGACATGTTACTTCATAACTGTACAATGTAATATGTATGCGATTGCAAAACGAAGTGAGAGGCGGGAATTTATTAATGGGATGGATGAAAAAAGCGGGTCTAAGTCTTATGGTTATATTGCTATTCTCGCCGGTGTTCCCTACTGGGAAGAAGCAAGAAGTTAAGGCAACCGGAGATCCAAATGCAAATCTGGTTCTCGGTAAGACTGCAAAAGCTAGTTCTGGCACAGCATTGAATGCCATCGATGGTAGTGCTGTGACATTGTGGCAGCCGGCTGCGGCAGATAGGCAGGACGATATGAATGTCTGGATATCTGTCGATATGGGAAGGCAAGAAACATTCAACAAGGCCCTAATTAATCTTAACCGTGCGGATAATCTGAAGGATTATCAAATTCTATACTCTGATGACGGAACAACTTGGAATCAGGCTTACAGCAAAGATAAAGATATTAGTTCTACGGAGGCAGCTATGTTCAGTAGCGTTACAGCTAGATACATGAAAGTAAATTTCAACCTGAGCAAGGACTTGAATGTTCAACTGTCGGAACTTGCGGTATATAACAGCATCGAACCACCTGCTCCAGTTGACCTGAAGCGTATCTATTTCGTGGATGCAGAAGGAAAAGAATATCTTAACAACGGTGAAATTAGCTTAAATAAAGGAGATATAGGATCGCTTATACTCAAAGGGCAATTGGATTCCGGACAGGAAGTGGATCTGCAGGAGGTCGCCAGAACCTATAAATCTTCAACAGCAGATGTATCCATAGACCCTTCTGGTACGGTAACAGCCAACCAGATTGGAGCCTCGCTCATTCATGGCGTGGTTCAGACATCTAAGGATCTGCAAACAGATGATCTATGGATTGTCGTCGATGATCCTAATGCATTCAAGGATGAGACTTACGTGGTTCAATCTACGCTGTCACACCCGCGGATGAAGACAGAAATCGGACAGGCTGCCATGATAGAGCCAGAGGATGTATACCCTACGGTTTCCACGACTTCTAATGTGAATGGAAAGTTAAGTGGTGAGCTTATCCTAGACGGCACTTCTGTGATTGCCAAGTTGCCAACAGTAGCTTTGGTTAATGGAGACACTAAACAGTGGACACCACCGGGGAAGGCAAACGTAGCAGGGCAGTATGAAATCCGTCTGCGAATTGAACAGAATGGCAAAGCACCGGTGTATGATACATTCCATTTCACCGTATGGGAACTGAACAAAATTCCTAAGAACCAGAGCCAAATTGCCTTTCTAGGGAAAGATGACAAACTGGTCTATGTCGGCGACTTTAGAGGCAATCGAATTCTAGACTTCTCTAATGCGGGTTACATGGGCGGAGGTGTGAAGATTCCGGATGTGAAAGTTAGGGTTACGGTTCAGCCACAGGATGGTGATGATACGGCCCGCATCCAGGCGGCAATCGATCAGGTAGCCCAAATGCCTATCGGAACCGACAGTTTTCGCGGGGCAGTCCTGCTGAAGAAAGGGAAGTATGAAATCGCTGGAACGTTGACAATTCAGGTAGGAGGAATTGTTCTCCGAGGAGAGGGTCAAGATGAAAAGGGGACCCTTATTTACGGAACAGGCACGAATCCACGAAATCTGGTTGAGGTTGGCAAGAATGTCGGGCTCACATTGGATAACGATTCAAAGAAGGAGATTACGGATCTATACGTCCCTTCTGGGGCGCGTACTTTCAACGTAGATGATGCTAGTGGCTACCATCTGGGAGATCAGATTGTTGTCCGCCGTGTAGGGAATAAGAACTGGATTCATGCTATCGGTATGGATTATATCTATAACCGTCCGGGAGGCACAGCTAGTCAGTGGTCTCCGTTTAACCTAGATTATGACCGGTTGATAACAGCAATCGACGGTAATAAGATCACTGTAGATGCGCCATTAGCCAGCGCTGTTGAGCGCCAATGGGGTGGGGGACAAATCTTTAAGTATACTGATGATACCCGTATTCAACAGGTCGGGGTCGAGAATATGAGGGTCGATACCGAATATGATCCAAGTATTAAGGACACGGTCATGGATAACGGTACGACAGATCCATATGATGCAGATGAACAACATGCAGAGCGCTTCGTTGTGTTCAACAGTGTCAAGAATGGCTGGGTACGTAATGTAACAGGCTATCATCTATCGTATTCTCTGGTGCAGATGGGTCGGAATAGCAAGTGGATTACTGTACAGGATAGCCAAATGTACGATATGGTCAGCATTATCACCGGCGGACGCCGGTATGTGATTCATCAGATGGGACAGTTAAATCTGGCACAGCGGATATACACGGAGACGGCTCGTCACGGTTTTGTTGTAGATAGTCGGGTTTCGGGGCCGAATGTCTTTCTAGAAGGCGAAGCAGCCAAAAACTATAATACTAGCGAACCTCATCACCGCTGGTCTGTAGGTGGGTTATTCGATAATATCAAAGCACCTATTTCTATTCGTGACCGAGGATGGTTGGGTAGCGGCCATGGTTGGGCAGGGGCGAATTATGTCTCATGGAATACAGAAGGAGAACTGACATCTCAGCAACCTCCAACAGCACAGAATTACAGCATCGGTCATGTCGGTCAGAAAGTGCCGGGGCTTGTTCCAAGTGAGTATGATGCCCGTCCGAGAAGTGAAGGTTATTGGGAGAGTCTTGGCAAGCACGTCAAGGTAGAAAGCTTGTATAAGCAGCAATTATTGGAGCGACTGGGCAAGAAGGCACTAGATAATATTAAACGTTAAAAGATAAATGCTGACTAGCTGATGAATTCATATTCAGGCTTAAACTTAACTTATAGCCATGTATATCTACTGTAGACGTATCCCGTTTTTTGGGTGCTGTTTGCGGGGGTGTCCATGGCTTTATGTATGAGTGTTCACTATATTTTGACTCCAGAGAAGGCATCATACCAGGGTATCGTCAAGTTGATAGAAGTGAATGAGAAACGCAGACATCCGAAGCCAACGCTACACAATCTGTCCGGTTTACAAGCTTTAATATATAAAAAGAAGAGGTACAGCCCTACAGATATATTAAATACGTTTCAGTCTTTATATGAAAAAGGCTACATATGATGTAATCGTGAAAAGTATTTGCAAGTTGAAACAATAAAACTACTGAATGGCCACTTCAGTAAACTTAACTTGAATATACTTCCTTAATCTATTGTATTTTAAAACATTTACATATAAAGTATAACAAACTCTCATATTACAAATAGATACATATTATAACTAATTGTGGATTTTTTTTGAAGACCCAACTTTCTTAGCTTAGGATTGCAAATTTATTTTCAACGGAGGTTAAAATTTTGTTTTCTACTTATTTCAAGGAAGCTAACACAATACGATTCTTGCTGATCGTATCATCTGCTGTATTTCTTATATCAATGATCGTCGTACTGGTCCATGGCGACCGTCTCCTGCTGGGAGATCCTCTTAAGCTCAATAATGATGATGTTAAATATATTCACAGTGCAAGAGTGCTCATTAATGAAAGCACTCTTGCCTATAATTCAGGAAACGAGCCTTCCACTTTTATTATGCCAGGGTTACCCATTGCTTTAAGCGGATTTATGGCGATTTTTGGGGAACAGTACAGCGGTGTAACAGCTTTTAGAATCTTTCAAGCCTTTCTGCAGGCGCTTTGTATTTTTCCAGTATATTATATCGCTAGGTATACCTTCAATCATCGTGCCGCTATTATCACCTCACTATTAGCCGCTGCATATCTTCCAGATTACTTTACTTCCGGTTCTATTCTGACCGAGTCTATCTTCCGTTTTATCGTCCTGATTCTTTTGTGTGTCATGATCACTGCTCTTCATACCAAAAAAATGGGTTGGTACATTGGCGTGGGGTTGCTAACTGCATCGGCAGCCTATTTTAAGCCGCAAGCATCATTATTTCCGTGCATGATGCTAATTCTATGGTTAGTTCACCGCTATTCGTTTAAAGAAATCGTTCGGTTCACGCTCACTATCATTGGCGCCTATATCGTCCTACTGGTCCCGTGGTGGATTCGAAATTACATAACCTTTGGCCATTTTATTTTGTTTACAAGTTCTGCTGGGAGTCCGTTCCTTCTTGGAACACGAATTCAGTACCAGCCTCCGTCTGCCGGATTTTTTGCCGCTTTCCCACAGTATGAGCCCAATACCATCTTTATCGGTTCCGATCGAGAGGCGGTTACCAAAGGATTGGATATTCTAAAATACGGCTTGGTACATGAACCATTAAGATATATTCATCATTATACCATCGGCAGATTGCATTCCCTCTATATGGTTCCATTCTACTTGCATGATATTTTCTCAATTAAAAAAAACATTGTTAGTAATATGCAAATTATGATTGTTTTGGGTGGCCTCATAGGTATGTTTTGGGCGTGTATTCGTAAGACTGGGAAGACTTTGCTTCCGGTTCTTCTGACGGTATTTTATTTTACCGCTGTCCAACTCCCATTTGTTGCGATGTCCAGATACGGTTACCCAATGGCAATGTTTTTTCTATTATTTGCGAGCTACATGATCTACGAAGTAATATCGGTCTTTCAAACGGAAAAAACCAATAAAATAGAGGTGAAGGAGTATGTTTAAAGTGCTGGTTATCATCCCGGCATATAATGAGGAGTTGAGCATACAGTACGTCATCCGTGAGATCCAGAGTCATATGCCCGCTGCTGATATACTTGTCATTAATGACGGATCAACAGATAATACGGAGGCTGTGGCAAGAGGAGAAGGGACTAAAGTACTTAGCATGCCCTTTAATGTAGGGATTGGAGCTTCCATGCAAACGGGGTATATTTACGCCCGGGATAATGGATATGATGTCGCTGTGCAAATGGATGCTGACGGTCAACATGCCGCGACAGACCTTCCAAAGCTTTTGTCTAGAGTAAAAGAAAACGATCTGGTTATCGGATCACGTTTTCTGGAACAAACGTCCTATCGTTCTCCGCTCATGCGGAAAGTGGGTATACGTTTTTTCTCTCTGCTAGTCAGCCTCGTCACGAGACAACGGTTTACGGATACAACCAGTGGATTTCGTGCAGCAGGACAAAGGGTCATTGCGATTTATGCAGACTACTATCCAATGGATTATCCTGAAGTGGAGTCCATCGTTTATCTCACCAGCAGGAAATGTAAACTGGTTGAAGTCAAGGTTGAAATGCGCCAAAGAGAAGCCGGAAAATCATCCATTACACCTGTTAAATCAGCCTACTATATGGTGAAGGTGACCTTGTCGGTTCTCATAAGTGTGGTCCGCTTCAGTGAGGTGAAATCATGATCAATATTTACCTTCTATCCATCTTATTTTCCGTTCTTTTTTTGATTGTGATTCTTGAACTGGTAAGGCGTCGAAAATTAAAAGAGCAATATTCTTTGCTCTGGATATTGATGGGTGTCTTGCTTTTGATCATTTCTATGAATGTGAGATTAATAGAAAAGCTTGCCATTTGGCTACATATCGAATATGCTCCTGCGCTACTATTTCTGTTTGGTTTATTATTTTGTTTCGTATTCATTTTGCATTTGACTCTTGTTGTTACCAAGCTCAGCCAGCAGGTTTTACGCTTAACACAAGTAATAACAATTTTAAAAGGAAAGGAATCTGATCTTCATGAACAGCATCAGTAGCTATATTATTTTGCTCCTTAACATTATCCTGCTTGTGTTCGGGCAAATTCTATTTAAACTTGGACTTCAAAATAGCGGTGGGCTCCACTGGTTGAGGCTGGTAACCTCCATTCATATCTGGAGCGGGCTATGTCTCTATGGTATTGCAACAGTCTTGTGGTTCATTGTTCTATCCAAATTGCCACTGAGCATTGCTTATCCTCTGCAGAGCTTTGCCTATGTTCTAGCCTTAATTCCAGCCTTTTTTCTATTTCATGAAACGATTAATTTAACCAAAGTAATCGGGATCGCCGTTATTATGTTTGGTGCTTATTTAATTGTAAAATGAAATAATAAATATTATTTTGGAAAAATGACCATGAGGTAACGCTAGAACATGAAGCATTGCTACGCTTACGCTATCGCTCCATCTACGCCAACCATCATATTCTATGAAGTAGACCGGAACCATGATTACACTCTGCTAATTCCATTGACGGTCAATGAAAAAATATCGAATTAACGTCCGCGTCTGTTTCATTAACAGCACAGTAAAAAAGCATACAAAAAGTGGAATATCAATTTTTCAATTTCCACTTTTTGTTGCATTCGGCCAGAGTTACCTCAATCATCAACCTAATCTGTTGTTCACAGCGAATCGCCAAAGTGCTAACTGAGTTTACGCTTCGTCCGCCTTGCAGTGACATTAAGCCACTGCAAGGCCAAGAGAGTCTGATGCCGCCTGGGTAGGTACATATCGATTCGTATTTTAACGAGGGTATCCGTTTCTTCTAGATTAGCTCTTTGAGATACTCTTGCAGATCCGGATTAGCAGGAGGTTCTTGCAAGTGTAGCTTCCGCAAGGACTCTACCACGATGCTCAACACGGCATAATTTCGATACCATCTATGATCTGATGGGACAACATGCCATGGGCTTTCTGTACTACATTTCTCTAAGACATCCTCATAAGATTTACGGTATTGCTTCCATAAGTTTCTTTCAGCTAAATCACTCGGATCAAACTTCCAATTTTTACTTGGATCTTCAATGCGGCTTTTGAGCTTTTCTAACTGGAATTCCTTCGAGATGTGGAGGAAGATTTTCACGATCTTTACATGGTTATCGCTTAATAATGACTCAAAATGGTTAATATGTTTGAATCTACGATTGGCTTCCTTGTCAGTGATGATATCGTGAACACGTGTAATAAGTACGTCTTCATAATACGATCGGTTGAAAGTTACGATTTGGCCAGGAGCAGGAATTTTACTGTGGACTCGCCATAGGAAATCATGCTGACTTTCTTCCGCGGTGGGTGTTTTGAAACTGTAGGCGTAAACTCCTTGTGGATTGATACCCGAGAAGACATTTTTGATGACGCCGTCTTTTCCACTACAATCCATCCCTTGAAATACGAATAGAATAGCCTCTTTCTTACCCGCAGCAAGTTTCTCCTGCAACTCTTGGAACTCTTTCTTCAACTTTTCAGTTTCCTCAACTACATCCTCTTTATTCTTGAAATGACCTGTATCTCTAGGATCAATGGATGTCAGATCAACTTTCTTCTTTACGGGTAGCGCAAACGGCTTAGGCATTGGCTTCATATCCTCCATTAGAAAAGTAATTAAAAATATATACAGAGATTAAGTTCATCAAAGTTGCTTGAAACTGTGTTTATTCTAATTTACAGGTTATTGTCTAATGTTACAACGATTTCATACCATAACCCCAGCTGAAGTAGGAAGAGACGAGCATACCACCGGTATTGAGCTTAAAAAGGTGATAAAGTTCAGAGAATAGATTAGTATAGAACAGATTACGGCTCCATAATAAATTCTTACTAATCGATGTCTTGATCAGGTGGAGTAGAAGAGTAGTAACGAAGGGAGTTATTCAAAATGCCAACAATTCAAGTAGAAGGAAAAGGCTCATTTCAAGCCGAGGTTGACAGAAAACTAGTGCTTGTTCTAGAAGACAACGGTGTAGATATATTACACCGATGTGGAGGGAATGCTAGATGTACAACTTGCCGTGTTGAGATTTTGGAGGGTGATGCAGGACCCATCGAGGAGTTGGAAGCAGAACTACTAGCGAAAAAAGAGATCACAGATCCTAATATCCGTCTCTCCTGTCAGGTTCGTGTACACACAGATCTATCTGTGAAACCATTGATGACAGCTTCTGAATCCGGGTTGGAACCGGGTGGAAGACCGCAAGAATAGAGGGAGAAGAGTTAGAATGCAAGTGGTTTAAATGAATTGAATAAACCATTATGTAAGGGCAGGAGCGAATGAATCGTTCCTGCTCTTTTTTTATCCAAAGACCTGAGGAAGTTAATAGTACGAAGAGTCCAAGTTCAAATTTGTAATTAGCAAAGTTAAGATCATGAAAGTGAATCCAAAGTTTGCTTATTTGTGCTGGAAATCACAAATTATATGTGGGATAGGCTACAGAACTTTTTCGTAGGATGGACTATTCTATGTATAGAACGATACTGGACTATGATTATGAATTAAATATGAATGAAGAGGTGTAATTATTATGAAAAGAATAGGAATGTTATTAATCAGTTTATTGGTGTTATTCAGTACAGTTACTACTATCTCAGCAAATTCGAGTACCAAGGCTATCTCAAGTTATGTTGGAGAATGGCAATCGGTTTCTCCAGATACGACTTATTATCTAACTATGGATAAAAGCAAAACTGTGGCAAACGGGTATAAAATGTATGCATATTATGAAAATCCGTTTTCTTCAGATGAGTTGTTTAGCACTGAACTTCAATTCAAATCAAGTACAATAGCAACATTTCAGTACAGCGGTTCAGAAGAAAACCTTAAGGAAAAAGAAGGGAAGTTAACCTTTGCAGGAGATCAATTAATCCTTACATATGAGACGTATAAGGGTTATAAAATGGTTATTACATTAGAACGTAAAGTCCAAAAAATCCAAGTATATATTGATGGAAGTAAAGTGAATCTTAGTCCAGTCCCACAGCTTAGTAATGCTACAGTGTTAGTTCCGATGCGAGCTATATTTGAATACCTTGGTGCTAAACTTGTGTGGGACCAAAAGCAACAAACGATCAAAGCTAGTTTAGGCGCAGATACTATTACATTAAAGATTGGTTCAAAACAAGCAATGGTTAATGGAGTCAGCGTTCAACTGACGGAAGCTCCGAAAGTAATAAATAATAATACATTTGTTCCACTGCGTTTTGTGAGTGAAGCACTTGGTGCTAAAGTGAAATGGGATGCAAAAGGCTACAGTGTATCTATTGTTAGTAAGAAATAAAGTTTGAACTTAAATATTGGTAGTTATTGCGATAGAGTACCTGTTAATGGAGGGACTTTACAGATATTTGTACACTTATTGTGTTTATGCAAGAAGCCAGCCGAATTCGGCTGGCTTTATTTGTTGTTCGTTGAACCGGGGGATCTCAATCTTCTAAAGAACTTACTCACAATGCAATTGTTGCGCTATAATCAAATATGAAGTTAGACGCATTTAGAGCAACAGGAGGAGTTCATATAGATATGTATAATCTAGTAACAGATACTCCATTTTTTAATGACATTATTGAAGATGAGAACAGAAATCTGGTTGCTTCCAAGTTCATTGAGCGCACTTTCCCCAAGGGGCAAATCCTGTATCAATACGGTGACGAAGGTCATGAAATGTATATCATTAAGTCAGGTTCCCTTAAAATTTACCGACAAGATGAGGGACATGAAATAATTTTTGGACACCAGTTCTTGGGTGAAGCCATTGGAGAATTGGAATTGTTTCATTATGACAACCGCAGAACAGCTTCTGTCGCTACAATAGAACCTACAACCCTATGGGTAATTAAACGCCAAGATATGGACGAACTTGTCAAGCTGTATCCAGAAATATTGCGAAAGACAATATACATACTAAGTGAGCGTTTGACACAAGCAGATCGTAAACTAGAATATTTAGGATTTTTGGATACACGAGTACGAGTAGCAAATTTACTACTGGATCTATATTCAAATTTCGGTATCGAAACGGAAGATGGCAGACTTATCAACTGGAAAATAACCCAACAGCATTTTGCCAGCATGATTGGTGTGGGCAGAGAATCGGCAGCAAGAGTGTTGCAAGAGTTTAAATCGGAAGGTATAATCGGAATCCAAAATAAGCTATTCTATATTCTGGATTTGCAAGCCATACAAAAGATTACAGGAAATGGAGCGAGTTCTGGTGATGAACGAAGATGGCATTCTACACATAAGTATGATACTACCTTCGTCTAAACATTCTGTGTTCTTAGGTTCACAAAGATACCAGAGCTTTCGCTCTGGTATGAAATATTAGAATATTACTTAGCTATGAATAAGGTATCAAACATCCTCTGCAATGGGTATAGAATATATATCAAGATTATTCCCTGTATTGGCTCTTTGACTTGTCCCATTTTTTTTACTCCCTTATATTTAATCCATAACTCATCTAATATGAAATCCTTCAAATCTACTGAATCCTTTCGGGTAGCTTGTATCTTGTTGTATTAGAAACTCATCACATAGGGGACATCATTCATACTATGTTTGCTTACATTTTCAAGGCGTTTGGTAATTTGCATTTGTATAAAGGGCCGCACCAGCACAGCACCCATTACGAAATAGGAAAGTGCGAGTAATGTGGCATATAATAAAAAACGCTTATCTTCCATATATAGATCATAGAAATGCCGATGTAAATCATAGTAAATAGGTTTTCCATGTAATTGGTTTATCGAAAATGCATAGTCATATAGAACCGTCATGAGCGCCAACAGAAACGGAACCACCAAGAAACTAAACACATTCAGTATGGGTATGAGCAAAACAAATGAACTTACTGCACTAATGAGTATGCCACCTGCAAAAGTAACCATAAAAACCGGAATAATATTCCTGATTCCTATCTTCACAATTTTTATGAAAGTCAGTGTAGGACGCCCCTTTAGTGCAAGATACGGCAGGAAGTAAAGCCCAGTCTTTATAACCTTTGCGATTAGGAAGAGTAAAAACGTAGACAGTCCTAACTTAATAAGTTTCTTCAGAATAATTAAGAAGAGGATCAGAGGTTTACTGTCGTCTTCACCAAAAAGCACCCTATAAAATCGGTAAATATCCGAAACCACACTGACAATACTCTCAAAATACAATACGATGATAAGTAACATCGGGATCAATATCATTAATAAATGATATTTAAGGAAGTCATAATATTGATACTCCATTACCTTCTTCTGACTCATTACATGACCTTTCCGGACATAATCCTTTTATTGTATTTTTGGGCAGCGGTTACTCCCCAAATAATACAGATCAGTTGGGTAAGAAAGAATAGCACTCCGCCAAACCCAGCTGTGAGAATACTAATTAAAAGAACAAATGCATTAACACATAACATGATGATCCCGCCTGCGATGGATGAATAAAATAGACCCAACGGTCCAAAAATAAATGTTAGTAATAAGGCTACACCAACACTCTTCTGGGATACGGCAATAATAACTGATGGCTGATTCTGGGGTGAAGTTGTGGTTTTCATTCGATTTCCTCCTATTTTCTAAATTAATACTTCAAGCTATGATTTGTTTCAAAGCGACTGTGAACTCTTATTTATAGTAAATAGGAGATTTCAATATAATAGTACATTCTCCTAAAATGTTCTGTAGCCTGAGCGACATATAAATTGTGATTTTCCGCACAAACATGCATTCCCCTACAGTTAATCGAATGAACTTCTGTAATACCCCAAGTGATTATTCTCAAAAATTTACGGGCTGTAGACATAGACTGAACCCGAAAGGGCCGTGTCAAGCACTGTTCTATCACCTATCACCAATGCCACGCACGCCAACCATTTTCCAAGCTTGTCATGCTAGTCTGCATAATGTGAACAAGTCCCTCATAGACATGTACTAATCAATTCAATATATGTGCTGAAGGGGATGATGTCATGCGCCGGATATCATGGGTGCTCGCCGTGGTGTTATGCGTTACCGTCGTGTTGGCAGGATGCGGGAAGAAGGACGCCTCTGCTGTAGTAAAGGATCTAAACGACGTGTCAGATAAGTTGGAGAGTAAAACAGGATCATATCAAGGTTCAGGCACCATGACGTTGTACACTGGAGAAAGTCCGCAGGAGTATCAAGTGGAAGTATGGTACCAGAATCCGTCATACTATCGGATTAGTCTGAAGAATGCTCAGAAGAATGTTACCCAGATTGTCTTGCGAAATGATGATGGTGTATTCGTACTTACGCCAAGCTTAAACAAAAGCTTCAGATTTCAGAGTGATTGGCCAGAGAATCAAGGGCAAGTATATTTGTATCAGACGCTCCTTCGTGGCATTCTAAGCGATAATTCGCGTCAATTTGCAGATGATAAGGAAAGTTATGTGTTTGAAGTTGCTGCGAACTACCACAGTCAATCTTTAGTACGGCAAAAAATTTGGCTTAGCAAAGACAACTATGAACCTAAACAAGTTCAAGTGTCCGATTCTGAAGCACGTGTTATCGTGGAAGTGAAATTTAATGAATTTAATTTTGATACCAAGTTTGAAAAAGATTCATTTGATATGCAGCGTAACATGACTGCATTAAATAATTCATCTGTGGGTGCCCTTGCAGAAGTCGATGAGAATGGCAACCTGATCGTGACTGAAGAGCAGGGAGTAGAAGGAGTTACGCAAGAATTTGTAATGAAGGAACTAGGCGGATTTGGAACTATTGAACCGGGATATTTACCGACGGGTGTGAAGCTCAAGGACGCGAATCAAGTAGCAGATAGCAAAGATCATTCGGTGCTGTTGCGATATGATGGCGCTTATCAATTCACAATCATAGAAGCAAGACCTGCTGATCGAGTAACATCGCTTGCTCCTGCAACAGGTATTGATTTAGGCTTCACGATGGGTGCATTAACTGGGGATGAGCAGCAGACACTAACATGGATGGATAATGGTATTGAGTTCCGAATTACCAGTGCAAATCTTCCAGTCAGTGAAATGATGCATATTGCCGCTTCTTTACAGGAACAATCGGGTAAGTAATTATTGTAGGCGGATTCCAGTATGGTCAGGGCTATTATTCCCTCTACATATCGGCGGTCCGTCTATTCTTTATCCGTTGTTGAATAGGAGAATAATTACGATGCATGAGGATCGCTCATGATTGACAGGCACCTTCCCGAACATTAACATTAGTATATAACGTTACTGTAGTCCATCATGAATCAAGAGGCTTAAATATTTGGAGAAGGTGAATGGAATTGCAAGTGAATTATCGACCTACAACAGCGGAGATTAATCTAGATCATCTGCAAGCAAATTATGAAGCTTTTCGTACAGCATTGCCCAGAGATATGATGATTCTAGCATGTGTTAAAGCCAATGCATACGGACATGGTGCAGTGGAAGTAGCACGGGAGATGGAAATTCTGGGTGCGAGTTACCTCAGTGTTGCTTTTTTGGATGAAGCCATAGAACTGCGACAAGCAGGTATTGTTTTGCCCATTTTAGTTCTAGGCTATACGCCACCTGAGGCGATTCTAACGGCATGGGAGTACGACATTACCATCACTCTTTTTTCGACAGAGGTTATGCAGGCAATGGCTCGGCTTCCTATCGAGAATTCCTCCAGAAGATTGAAAGTACACATCAAGATTGATAGCGGAATGGGACGGCTTGGATTGTTTCCAGGTGAAGATGCTATCTCTTTTATTGAAGAAGCTTTTTCACTGCCACAAGTTCAAGTAGAGGGAATGTTTACCCATTTCGCTAAAGCAGACGAAGAAGACAAGGACTATACATTGGAGCAGTTCCGACGGTTTCAAGGCGTGGTGGACGTACTACGGGAGAAGGGCTATTCTATCCCCATTATACATACGGGAAATAGTGCCACGGCGATAGACACACCACTTTTATCTTACAATATGGTGCGTATAGGGATTAGCTTATATGGGCTCTATCCTTCGGAGAAAGTGAATCGTCGCAAGGTGGTACTAACCCCGGTATTGACGCTGAAGACGCAAGCAGTATTTATCAAAACACTTCCCCCTCATTCGGGTATTAGTTATGGGAGTACGTATGTGACAGAACACGATGAAGTCATTGCTACGATCCCCATCGGCTACGCCGATGGATATTCTCGAATGTTGACTGGCAAAGCGGAAGTACTGATTCGCGGACGCCGCGTTCCTGTCGTCGGAAACATCTGCATGGACCAGTGTATGGTATCGCTGCAATCTTTTGCTGAACAAGCAGAAAAAATTCAAGTCGGTGAAGAGGTTGTACTCATCGGCCAGCAATCTGACGTGTGTATCACGGCAGACGAACTGGCATCCCAGCTTGGCACCATTCCCTACGAAGTGATCTGTATGTTAGCTGCTCGAATCCCGCGAGTCTATACTCGGAAGGGCTCCATTCAACAACTTATCAATCCTTTATTGAAATAAGGGAGGATATAACACCTACCATCTATTTATGAACTTTATTTAAGGAATAAAGAATATTAGATATGAGAGAATATATATACTAATATGTCAGTTGTAGTTTATAATGGAATACAGCATAACTGATATACGATCGGCATATATATTCTTTTGTATAAATTCCTATAAATAGAGTTATACTGTTGCACAAGGTGTTGTGGGGGTGGAAGAGAAGGTGGCCAATATGCAGAACACCAAGAGAATAATGATCAGTTTGCCAGATCATCTTTTGCAGGAAGTGGACGGGATCGCTCAACTGGAGAATTCCAACCGTAGTGAACTCATCAGGCAAGCCATGAAACTGTATCTGACAGAGCGGAAGAAAAGATATATCCGGGAGTCTATGCAACGTGGCTACATGGAAATGGCCAAGATTAACTTGGTCATGGCGTCTGAGGCCTTTCATGCGGAAGAAGATGCAGACAGCACTCTAGGCCGCTCAGTAAGCGGGGTGTAGACATTGATTTTTAAACGCGGCGACGTATTTTTCGCAGACCTTTCTCCTGTTGTTGGTTCCGAACAGGGAGGGGTGAGGCCGGTATTGATCATTCAGAATGACATTGGTAATCGTTTTAGTCCGACGGTTATCGTGGCGGCTATTACCGCTCAAATCCAGAAGGCAAAGATGCCAACCCATGTTGAGATTGACGCAGCCTCTCATGGATTTGATCGTGATTCCGTTATTTTGCTTGAACAAGTCAGGACCATTGACAAACAGAGACTCACAGATAAGATCACTCATCTTGATGATGAAACCATGAAAAAAGTAGATGAAGCTTTACAGATCAGTTTGAGTTTAATTGATTTCTAGGATCCTCATCTATTAGGCATTTGAATACAAGGACGTACCTTTCGAGGTACGTCCTTTTCAATATGAACTTAATCTGTGTTAACTTCATTATATATGGTATTATTTGTAATGTGTGCCCATGAATTTTAATGTTGCCATTATGAAATAGTGAGGTGTGTTTGTTTGATAGAACAAGTACTGCTTGTTGCGCTATTTACTTTTATTATTCATCTTTCGGAGACACTTACATATTCTCTTCGCTTAGCAGGAGTGCGTTTAGGGAAATTAGCCGTTTCCTTATCTTTGACTGGGATCATACTCTTAATTTCAAGAACAGCTAACATGGTTCAGGCCCCACTTACCGGTAAAATTATAGACTTCGCCAAAGACTATGCAGAGTATAACCTCATTATTCATTTGCGGATTATTATTGGTGCAGCAACAGCAGGAACAATTGTGGCTTTATTGCTGTTTCCATCCGCTGTTTTACTTTCATCTCGAATAATATCCCATCTAGAGGTTGCTGGATCGATACCTCAAATGATTCGTTCATCGGTCTCTTTTCAAAAAATAACCAACGCACGATATCATATGAGTCCTCCCAAGTTGTCGATGTTGTCACGGTTGAGAATCGGTGGTATACCCAAAAGGTTGGTGATCCTAAACTGTGTGGTAACCGCTATTTACACCATTGGAGTACTGGCAGCTCTATTAGCTTCGACATTTACGACGGAATACTCAATTGCCGCATCACAGTCCTCTGGTCTAATCAATGGGATAGCAACCATTTTACTGACTATACTCATAGATCCACAAATCGGTCTAATAACGGATAAGGTGCTAAAAGGTGAAAAGGACATCACTTCACTCAATAAGATCTTTGGATTATTAATGATATCTCGATTAGCTGGAACGGTGCTTGCGCAGTTATTATTGGTACCGGCTGCTTATTGGATTGAATGGATGGTATCGATTCTATAGTGAAGTTCACGGCTCAATTCGCCCGGGGTAATAAGTGCGGGCGGATTGTCCATTTAGATCCCTCTTCTCACAAGTAATCGCTTACGAAATAGACATGGAAGGATGTAGATATGGTTGCGATGATAATGTATGCTTAAGGCAATTCAATATAAGTGCGTGTTCAAAACTCCCATTTTCATCCATGGGAGTTTTGAACAACCTCTATAAGTAATACATATTGAAGTCGGGAATTGTAGCTTTACATCATACAGCAGTTCCTTTACCTGAGGAGGGAATTATGGGTATTTACATTAATAATGCGCAGCAATTGTTCCATTTACAGACTAAGAGTGCAAGTTATGTATTTCAAGTACTGCCTTCGGGATATTTAGCTCATTTGTATTATGGCAAAAAATTACGCTCCGGTGATTTAAGTTGGCTTCTAAAAACGCAGGAACGCGCTTCCTTCAGCCCTAATCCAGTAGCTGAGGATCGCACGATTTCTTTCGATACGTTACCGCAGGAAGTTCCTGTTTACGGCACTAGTGATTTCCGTCATCCGCTCTTGCAATGTCGTCTTCAGAATGGTTCTACGGTCACTGAATTTATATATGTATCCCATCGTGTGGAGCAAGGGAAACCCGCATTAACAGGGTTACCAGCTACCTATGTTGAACATGAGGATGAAGCAGCAACGCTGATCGTCGAGCTTCAAGACAAAGTGTCGGGTCTACGTATTGAGCTTCAATATACAGCCTTTGAACATTACGATGCCATTACTAGGTCTATGAATATTGTGAATGACAGTCGTGAATCTATTCAAATATTACGTGCACTGAGTGCTAGTGTCGATTTTCCACATGCAGATTATGAATGGTTGCAATTATCAGGAGCTTGGAGCAGAGAACGGGATATCGTTCGTAAGCCGTTAACCTATGGGATGCAAGCTGTAGAAAGCCGCCGGGGCTCAAGCAGTCACCAGCAGAATCCATTTGCGGCGCTGCTTGCTCCAGGAAGCGATGAGGATCAAGGTGAAGTCTATGGCTTCAGTCTTGTCTACAGCGGTAGCTTTATTGCTCAAGCTGAGGTTGATCAATTTCGTACAACGAGATTGTCACTCGGCATTAACCCTTTTGAATTTAATTGGACGTTAGAAGCGGGACAATCCTTCCAGACACCTGAAGCTGTTATGGTATACTCTGCCGAAGGACTTGGGGGTATGTCGCACAACTATCATCATTTGTATCGTGAACGACTTGCTCGTGGTAAGTATCGCGATCTAGAACGTCCTGTACTTGTGAATAACTGGGAGGCTACCTACTTCCAATTCAATGCAGACAAAATTGAGGATATTGCGAAAGTGGGCCAAGATTTAGGCGTGGAATTATTTGTACTGGATGATGGATGGTTCGGTCACCGTGATAGTGATAATTCCTCACTTGGTGATTGGGTTGTGGATAAGAACAAGCTACCGAATGGGCTTGAGGATTTAGTGAGTCGGGTAACGAACCAGGGGATGCAGTTTGGATTATGGTTCGAACCTGAGATGGTGTCGCCCGATAGCGACTTGTATCATAATCATCCAGACTGGTGTCTGCATGTACCTGATCGACGTCGTACTGAAGGAAGACAACAACTCGTACTCGACTTCTCACGCCAAGATGTACAGGATGAAATCGTACGGTTGGTGAGTGATATTCTGAAGTGTGCCCCCATTACTTATGTGAAGTGGGATATGAATCGTAATATGACAGAAGTGGGTTCTGCGCTATTGCCACCGGAAAGGCAGCAGGAGACGGCTCACCGCTACATGTTGGGCTTATATGATGTGATGGAACGGATCACGTCCTCATTTCCTGATGTTCTATTCGAGAGTTGCTCGGGTGGGGGAGGTCGCTTCGATCCAGGTATGCTCTACTATATGCCACAAACGTGGACAAGCGATAATACCGATGCGATAGCTCGCCTAAGAATTCAATACGGTACAAGTCTTGTCTATCCTATTAGTTCAATGGGGTCACATATCTCTGCTGTACCTAACCATCAGGTAGGTCGTACCACATCTCTGGAGATGCGTGGTCATGTAGCGATGTCTGGAAACTTCGGATACGAATTAGATTTAACTGCGTTCAGTGAAGAAGAGAAGAACGTCGTTAAAGAGCAAATAGCTATCTACAAAGAAATACGTGGATTAATTCAATTTGGTGAATTCTACCGACTTCTTAGCCCTTTCGAGGGCAATGAGACGGCTTGGATGTTCGTATCGCCTGACGGACGGGAAGCGGCGGTATTCTATTTCCGCATCTTATCAGAATCGAATGCTCCGCTTAGTCGATTGAAGTTAAAGGGGCTTGATCCTGAGGCTGATTACAGACTTGTGGGAGGTTCGGATGCTTTCGGTGGAGATGCCTTAATGTATGCAGGTATCTCAGTTGGGGAGAAGCTGGGCGATTATCATAGTGAGTTTTTCCGATTCGAGAGAGTATAAGGCTGACACAGGAGCCGTGATCGAGAAGGATGAGTGACATAGAAGTATGATATAGAAACCGCGATATGGAAGTAAGCTTGTAGAGACGTAAATGTGATACAGAAGTAAGCGGGACATTGGAGTATGAGTATAATTCCAAGCATTATCTTGAAGAATTTCAATCGAGGTAATGCTTTTTTTTGGAAGGTAGAGCTAACCATTACCTTCTGTAATCCATTTAATTATGGTTGAATACCCAAACTATTGCTTAACGAAATAATCAAGTACCGATTTCGAGGGTTGAGCCAGTTTCTGTGTACAAATCGTGATTTCATTTAACGGGAAACTCTCCCGCTAAATAATGGAGAGAGCTCAATATTCTATATCTAACTGGATTTTCTCCCGTTAATTCTACCGATTCTCCCTCTATAGCCTCATAGCGCCGAATTAGATGGAGATATTCCTTTTAAATCCTCTCAGAGCAGTGTACAAGTCATATTAGATGGAGAAATTCCTGTTATTCATTTTCTGAAAACATCAAGGCCAGATTTCAAGGTTGAGTCTTAATTATGATCAGAAATTTTTCCATATAGGTGTAATATCTGTGAACTGCTTGTCACGGGACATCACCGAATAAAGTGGGCAGGCTGGAAATATGCCCGAAAGTTTGTGATAATAGGGCTATAGCTAAGTTGGAAAGAGGGATACTATTGTCAGAACAGGAAGCAGTTGTAGAGATAAATGAAGTTCAGATGAAAGCAGACGAGCAAGAGCGTATTGTGAAGCAGATTGCCAAGGAACTATCCTTGTCTTTGAAGCAAGTACGTACAACGGTTGGATTATTGGATGAAGGAAATACGATTCCTTTTATCGCACGTTATCGTAAGGAAATGACGGAAGAACTCGACGAGAATCAATTACGTGACATAGAAGAACGTACCGGATACTTACGAAATTTAGAAGAACGTAAACGGGAAGTCATTCGGATTATTAATGAACAGAGTAAATTGACGGATGAATTACGGACCTCCATTGTACAAGCTGTGAAATTGCAGGAAGTGGAGGATCTATATCGTCCATATCGACAGAAACGTAAAACGCGCGCTAGTATGGCCAAGGAAAAAGGCCTGGAGCCTTTGGCAAACTGGATATGGGATCAACCTAAGCAAGGTGATTTGGTAGCCGAAGCAACGAAGTATGTTGATGCAGATCAGGGCGTTGTGACTAGCGAGGATGCCATCCAAGGTGCGATGGATATTATCGCTGAGAATATTGCAGATGATGCTGCCATTCGTACTTGGGTACGTCGATATACGATGGATCATGGTGTACTAACCTCTGAAGCTAAAGATGCTGAGTTGGAGTCTGTGTATGAGAATTACTATAGCTATCGTGAAGTAGCCAAGAAAATGCCGCCTCACCGTATTCTGGCCATTAATCGTGGAGAACGGGAGAATATACTTAAGGTAGGGCTAGAGGTGCCTGCAGAGTCAGTTCATACTTATATTGGGGCTCAGGTGTTAAAAGGAGCCTCTAAAGTGAAATCAGTGCTGGAGTCCATCTTTGAAGATGCTTATAAACGCCTGATTGCACCGTCCATTGAACGAGAAATTCGTGGTGAATTGACGGAAAAGGGTGAGAATCAAGCAATTTCAATATTCTCAGGCAACTTGCGGAGTCTGTTGCTTCAGCCGCCAGTGAAGGGACGTTATGTACTAGGAGTAGATCCAGCGTTCCGTACAGGATGTAAGTTGGCTGTGGTTGATGATACAGGGAAGATGCTAGAAGTAGCGGTTACTTATCCAACGCCACCTCATAATAAGCGAAGAGAAGCAGCGGATAAATTCCGTGAACTCATTTCGAAATACAGTATTCAATTGATCGTGATCGGAAACGGAACGGCATCTAGGGAGACTGAACAATTCGTGTCTGAGATTATTAGCGAGTTGAATCAGCAGGATCTAGCCTATCTGATCGTAAACGAAGCGGGGGCAAGTGTATATTCCGCATCCAAGATAGCACAAGAAGAGTTTCCGGATCTAGATGTTGCAGAACGTAGTGCAGTATCAATTGCACGTCGTATACAAGATCCATTAGCTGAACTGGTGAAGATTGATCCTAAAGCTATCGGAGTTGGTCAATACCAACACGATGTAACCCAGAAGCATCTAGAGGAGAGCTTGAAGGCTGTTGTTGAGTCTGCGGTTAACCACGTTGGGGTAGATGTAAATACGGCTTCCCCATCGTTATTATCTTATGTAGCGGGTGTTAATGCGACAACAGCGAAGAATATTGTGAAATATCGGGAAGCCAATGGTAAATTCGTGACTCGTAAACAGCTTCAAAGCGTACCCCGTCTGGGTGCCAAAACGTATGAGCAATGTATCGGCTTTATGCGCATTTCGGAGGGGAATAATACGCTGGATAGTACACCTATCCATCCGGAGTCCTATGCGGTGGTTGATAAGATCTTCAAGGAATTGAAGGTTGAACTGAATAAGCTGGGAAGTCAAGAGTTGAACACGATGCTGGCTGAACAGGATATCGAGAACCTTGCAACGAGACTTGATGTGGGGGTACCTACATTGCGAGATATTATTGAAAGTTTACAGCGTCCTGGACGTGATCCACGTGAGGAGCTACCTTTGCCAATATTCCGTACGGATGTATTGAAGCTTGAAGACCTTACTGCAGGTATGGAATTACAAGGTACAGTGCGGAACGTAATCGATTTTGGAGCTTTCGTTGATATTGGGATTAAGAGTGATGGTCTTGTACACATTTCTCAGCTTAGTAACGGTTATGTGAAACATCCGATGGATGTTGTCTCTGTAGGGGATAATGTGACGGTATGGGTACTGAATATTGATCTCAAAAAAGGTCGCGTCGGACTCACGATGAAAAATCCAAATAAAGAGCAATAATTGCGCGATAGTTACTGAAAAAGCTTCGCTATCCATCATGGATAGCGAAGCTTTTGTGCGAAATGTTGGAAATACACCTCCATATTTCGTCAGCGTGTCATTCATATAGATTAGTCATCAGAACCGGTTCGATAATAGAACCAACATTCATTGAGAAGCTTGATTTGGCGACGATCTCTTCTGCTAAAAGCTTTCATTAATTGACTGCAAAGCCACTGCGGCAAGGGTATCCCTCCTCTTGCAATTCCATATGTAAGGTTAGCATATGGAGGAGAGGCCCGGAGTGTGCAAGTCTACACGATAATTATTCCATTTCGTCTTCGTACCATTGCTCCAATTGTGCCTGAAGTGCACGTATTTCAGTCAGCAGTGAGATTAGTGGGTAGTTCTTCTCGTCGATGGTGGCGAAAGATTGTTCGAGTTCATTAATATAATCTAATCCATTCTGGAGGGTGTGATGTTCCTGCAAAAGGTCTAAATTATCGCATTCCGCAACGGCTAGTGGTAACTTGGGCACTTCGATAGCCGTCAGTTTGTCAATTTCTTTATTTAGGCGTAAATTAAGTGCGCTCAGCTGATATGCATAATCTGCTGGCATTTCCACAAAACGAAGGTCTTGCTGTTGTTGTAAAATAACGTATCGCATCTGTGACATGTTGTAGTAGAATCCTCCTCTGGTACAATTAGTAAATGAACTAAAGCCATAGTAAACTCGTTCATATTCGTATACATGACAGTGTAGCGTATGGTGAAGTTAAAATTCAAGTATCATCTCTTAGAAATACAGATATATGGCATACATGATATAGGAAGGAAAAACTAGATTATGATGAAGGATATGAACAACGAACAACTTCAAGCGTGGGTGGAAGGCATCTCTATGGAGAGTTTTGGGGTTCCTTTTCGGCATCAGGCATTATTTAATGCGCGGTTGTCGACTACAGGGGGAAGGTACTTCCTGAAGGGGCACAACATCGAGATTAATCCGCATCAACTTGAAAATCATGGAGTAGAAGAAGTAGAAAAAATTATTAAGCATGAACTGTGTCATTACCATCTACACTTAGCTGGACGTGGATATCGTCATCGTGATGTTGATTTCAAACAATTGCTGAAGCAGGTGGGCGGAAGTCGCTACTGCCAATCGCTGCCTGGTGCTAAAGCGCGCAAGCCACAGCCATATCGATATAAACTCCTCTGCACCGCCTGTGCTCAGGAATATTTACGTAAACGTAAAGTAGATCCTAAGCGTTATCGTTGTGGTAAATGTGCAGGGAAGTTAACCATAACGCAGCTAAATTAACAAACACATAGCCCGTGATGGTTGCTTTTCAATGGGTAAATTATCCGCTATGATGGATTTGAGAAGTCTATGTCTGTAGGAAGAGGAATATATAATTGCAGTACTACTGCATGTTTTCGTATTCGTTGTGTACGATTTAAATGACAACGTTGTATGGAAATTTCGTTTCTCTCTTGACTCTGTTGCGAAACCATGATAAATTGTGTGTTATTGAAAGATTGTTATTCCCTGATAGCTCAGTTGGTAGAGCACTCGACTGTTAATCGAGTTGTCACAGGTTCGAGCCCTGTTCGGGGAGCCATTTCTTTTTGGAGAGATACCCAAGTGGCTATAAGGGGACCCTCTGCTAAGGGGTTAGACTGCGTAAGCGGTGCGTGGGTTCGAATCCCACTCTCTCCGCCATAATAATTTAATTGAGACCGCTATTTCATTTTACATGATATAGCGGTTTTTTAATTTTTGAGTATTTTAAATTATAATTGTTTACTGCTACAGCATAAGGGTTATGATATTTTGTTTATATTGCTTATATTTCTATGAGAAACGGTTTCTCCGTCCCTGTAAGGATGGCGAAGCCGTTTCTTTGTGGTGCGTTTTCGTTGGACGGATACGGTTACCTACATTTCTAAGTGTTTTGCTGTTCTTGTTCTTGCATTCTTTTGCGCGTAATGGATGACAAATGTCATGTGAGGATGTTCCTGCAAGCACTAGTAGGAGGAGGTATGATGCCCTAAGATGAGAGCAGGAAACAGAAAAAGGCCGTCGGGCAGAGGGAGTGAGTGGGAGCATGCTTCTGGAAGTGAAAGATATAATCAAACGCTACAAGCAGTTTCTGGCTTTGGATCATATGAACTTCTCGATTGAAGAAGGAGAAATCTTCGGGCTACTGGGGCCGAATGGCGCTGGAAAGACGACCATAATCAACATTATGTCAGGGCTAACTGGTTATGATGAAGGGGAAGTCCGATTTATGGGTAAAGAAATCAGCAGACACGAAATGGAGGTCAAACGCGAACTTGGCATTGTACCTCAGGATATAGCTTTGTTTGAGGACCTAACTGCCGAGGAGAATCTTGATTATTTTGGGCGTCTATACGGTCTGAGAGGGATCTTGCTGAAAGAGAGAATAGATGAGGCGCTGACGTTCACCGGACTGTCTGACCGGAGGAAGGATCGTCCCAAGGGCTTCTCCGGTGGGATGAAGCGTAGATTGAACATCGCATGTGCGATATTACATCATCCTAAGCTGATTATTATGGATGAACCTACGGTAGGGATCGATCCACAATCACGAAACCATATTATGCAGTCGATTCGACGGCTGAATGAGATGGGCTCCACCATTATTTACACATCCCATTACATGAAGGAAGTAGAGGAGATATGTTCGCGCATCGCGATTGTTGATCATGGACGAATCATGGCTCTAGGTACCCTTGAGGAACTGACAGCACTCGTCTCCACAGAGGAGAAGCTGGTGATTGAGTTGTCTTCCATCAATTATACAGTGGTAGACAAGATCAAGGGCATTCCTGGTATCAGAGAATGCCTCATTAGAGACAATCAACTAGATGTTATTGGGAAGAAAGGCGGTCATCATGTTAGCCGAATAATCCAGATCGCACTAGAAGCCGAAGTTGAGGTACTTTCTTTAACTGTGGAAAAGCCAAGTCTAGAGGACGTGTTTCTAACCCTTACAGGGAGATCGCTTCGTGACTAATCGAATTGAGAGGGAGTAGCCTAGAATGAATACTTGGACAGTCGCTTACTACACCTTTCTTCAGCATGTGAGGGATGTTCGTTCCATCATCGCTTTTATTATGCTGCCAATAGCTGTAGTATTGGTTGCCGGAACAGCGCTTTCGGGAGATTTTACGCCCAAAACGGTAGATCCAGCAATGGTTGGATATCTCAATGAAGATAAGGGTGCGCTAGGCTTAGCATGGGATGGGTTCATGAATGGGGAACAGACACAATCGCTCTTGCAGGTGCAGGATGTAGTTGGAATGGATGCAGGACGGAAGGCGGTTATAGCCGGTGAGTTAGATGGTTTGCTGTACATTCCATCGGATCTGACTAAGCAGTGGCAGAACGGCAAGGAAATACAAGTGGACTATTACAGTGATGAACCTTATTCCTTGGTTTTGCCTGTATTAGAGAGCTTCGTGAGGAATATAAATAAAGACGCCGTCTTAATGACTATTGGTGTGGAAGATTCAGATACGAAAGCTCTACCATCGTCCATGCTGAAGGACATAGGTATGGTGTCAGAAGGAAAAATTCCGCGTGCTCTTGATTACTATGGGATAACCCTCCTCTTCCAGTGCCTTCTACTGGGCGGAATGTTCGGTATTTTTGCCATTACCAAGGATTTTGATAATCATATGTATGCCAGGTTTGTAGCGGCGCCGGTTAGCAACTTTCAGATTGGACTTGGCAAATGGATAGGGAGTACTGCAACATTATATGGAATCGCGTGTATTGTCGTTCTTATATTCAAGTATGGGTTTAGCATCAATTGGAGTGGTAGCCTATGGCTTATTATGTTGGTTCTTCTGCAATTTTGCGCCATTGCTGTTGGGTTAGGGATTTTTTTTGCTAATCTCACCCGAAGCTTGATGCTGTCCACATTAGTAGTGTTTTTCCTTGGAACCTTGCTGACCTTCGCAGCCGGAGGTTTCACCCGAATGGAGGGAAAAGTCATGGACTTCTTAAGTCACCTTGCTCCGGGCACTTATGGCCAAGAGGTTCTGTTTCAGAATATTTATGAAGGAACGGTATCTCTCGCCTCTCTTTCACAGATGACACTGTATACCGGAATTGTGGTTGCACTTGTGTTCTTATCGGGAAGGAGGAGAGCGAGATGACCATTTTTACGAACACTGTGAAAAGAATCCTGCGTAATAAAGCGCAGTTACTATTCCTAATTATTTTTCCTTTTGCCTTTACAAGCATAGGTTTTATTGGAGCAAGACCCGCAATCAGTGTATCCATAGTAGATAAAGATCAGACAGAACTAACTGCGCGTATTCTCCGCAATTTGTCTGAGAAGGCAGTGATTCGTCCAGTGGAGGAAGAGGATATAGAGAAGAAGCTACTTGAACTTTATACGGATTATGTGCTGGTTATTGAGGATGGCTTCACGGACGGACTGATTGCTGGAAATCATGAACAAGTAGCGGCTTATCATCTTGCAGAATCCAATGTGTTCCAACCGATAAGCGTATTGCTCGAGCAGTGGCTTGAGCACGGGTATTATATAGCTGAAGCTGTAAATCATGATCCAGAGCTGTTTTCTAGTGGATTTGCCAAATACGATCAGGGAGCGCTCCAAATGAAGAGCTTGCATATAACCGATCCTCGTGCGTTCCAAACGAAAGCCGTGCTGGGTGTACTGGTCATGGCAATGTTGTATACGTCCTTAATTACTGGTCTACAGATCATTGTTAACAAAAATAACGGTACCCTTTATCGAACCTTAGCTGCACCTGTCAGAATTAAAAGCTATATGTTACAAATGATCGGAGGTCAACTGCTTATAGCCTGGGTTCAGGTTACTTTTGTTATGCTTGTGTTCCAGTGGATCTACCATCTGTATATGGGGAGTTCTCCGATCAATCTCTATATCCTCTTACTTTTGTTCTCTTTTGTATCGGTCTCTTTGGGAGTAGCCATTAGTAGAGTATCTAATAATATGATCCAAGCTTGTCTAATCGGAGTCAGTTTAATCGTACCCGCGTCTCTGTTGGGAGGAGCCTATTTTCCAATTGATGATATCCCAGGAGTGATCCAGATTCTTAGTCAGTTTTCACCCATAGCTTGGATGTTGAAATGCGTTGAAAAGTTGCTTCAAGGGCAGAACTTAATCTCTCTTTCTAGAGAGCTTGGAATATTGATGTTATTCGCTATTATTTTCTTTTTGATAGGAAGTTTTAGAAAAGTAGATTTATCGAAGTAAAGCTGTAGAATATTTGATATAATCGAAGAAAATGGCAGTGATCGAGGCGAAAATGAAACATTGGGTAAGTGGTGTTATTTCTCTATATCTAGTTATGGTTCTGCTAATGAACGGGAACCTCGACTATGAACAGCTATTTCTTGTGCTTTCTCTCGTGGGAGTAACGATTCTGAAGGACAAATTTTATAACACAAGAACGATGTCCGTTATAGCACTTCTGCTTACATGGTTAGCGGTATCTATAGATTTCCAGTTTGCCGTGTTGTTCACGCTGGTTTGCTATGATTGTGTGCTTAAACGATACTATATTGCAGCTGCGTCGGTGCCTCTCTTAGTGTGCTGGTACGGATGGGATGAGATGCCGCAGATTCTTGGGTTAAATCTGGTGTTAATCGTTGTGTGTGGGTTTGTGGCTTATACGGTGGAACAGGGAGAACAAAGGAAAAATGGGTTTCAGCACACGTTAGATAATGAGCGGCGTTTGCGCTATGAACTGGAAGGGGCTAAAGCCCAACTATTGCACACCTCCAAGGAAATTGCTTCTATTACTGAAGTGAAGGAGCGTAACCGAATTGCACGTGATCTTCATGACAGCATCGGGCATAATCTCACGGGGATTCTGATCCAACTTCAGGCTGCACACAAGGTGCATAGCCATGATAATGTGAAGTCCATGGAGATCGTCAGCCAATCGATCAAGGGTCTCGCTCATTCTGTAGAGCTATTGCGTGATACCGTACATAATATCAAGCCGCGGGAAAATGCCGGAGTGGAGTATTTGCAGAGCATTGTTGATCACTATGGTTTTTGTGAAGTGAAGCTAAAGTTGAGCGGGGATTTCAATACAGTACCTTCAGGTCATTTGGAAATCCTCAGTAGCACCATGAAAGAAGCGCTAACGAATGTCGCTCGCTATTCGGAAGCCACACAGGTGGACATTTCCATTGATGCCAATGAGCAGTACACACGATTCTATTTGAAGGACAACGGTAAAGGTACTTCGCTCATCAGGGAAGGTATGGGTTTAAGTGGGATCAAGGAAAGAGTTGGCAATGTGGGTGGGCGGGTGTCGATAAGCGGAACGAATGTATTTCTAATCGTTTGCCTGATTCCAAGACAGGAAGGAGTGGGGATATTTGAAGGTGCTAATCGTGGATGATGATGCCCTCATTAGAGAAGGGCTCAGCCTGTTGCTTGGCTTGGAGGAAGACTTCGAGGTGATCGGAACAGCGGCTAACGCCCAGGAGGCATTGGAGCGATGCCGGCATGAACCTCCTGATCTGGTGCTGATGGATATTCGTATGCCTGTTATGGATGGTGTAATGGGGACACGAGCCATAAAGCAGCAATTTCGTGATATTAAAGTGGTGATTCTGACGACCTTTAGAGATGATGAGTATATTAAAGAAGCAGTCAAAAGCGGGGCGGAAGGTTATATTCTCAAGAATCAACCCTCTGACAGCATTATTGAGAGCCTAAGGGCTGTGGGGAAAGGGAATACGGTCTTTGTGAAGGAGGTGGCCAATACCCTCTCAGCTATGTTAAAGGAGGAGAAGCAGGCGCATTCTCACCAGTACTCTACACTCACCCCGCGGGAAGTTGAAATTATGTCCCTCGTGGCTGAAGGGTTATCTAACAAGGAAATTGCCGAACAAATCTTCCTTGGTGAAGGAACGACTCGTAATTATGTGACAGGGCTATTGGAAAAGCTAGGACTTCGTGATCGGACTCAACTGGCCATTTATTACTTGAAGCACCTATAGGCCGTCAGACTGTCTACACGATGAAAAAAATAGTTGCCACACAGATCGGTTTTTGCTATACTTATTTTTGTCGTCACGAACATATGTGATATTAAGGCCCGTTGGTCAAGGGGTTAAGACACCTCCCTTTCACGGAGGTAACATGGGTTCGAATCCCATACGGGTCATTATTTTTCCTCAAATGACATACATTCTTGTATGGATCATTTAATAAGCGGTCGTGGTGGAATGGCAGACACGCTACCTTGAGGTGGTAGTGGGGGCAACCCCGTGGAGGTTCGAGTCCTCTCGACCGCATCATAAGATAACAGGTGAACCCTTGCTAATGGCAAGGGTTTTTTGTTGTCTATTTATAAAGGTAAGATACCACCGTGAAAAACAATAGATGTTGTTTCTAATGTTATGTTCGACATCATTCGATGTTAAATGGAGGTGTGTTGTGATATTATAAAACTATTAAGGGAAATAATGGGTTTTTGTCCTTTGTAGGGATTGTACGATACAGTTGTGTTAAACTATCCATTTCTGGCAATGAGGATATAACGTGAGAAAGGTTTGAGGGCTCTTCCTAATGAAAGGACTACTTTAAGATAGGTTTAGTCTGTTTACAACTTTCGGGTCCCTTCAAGGGTATCTATATTATGTTGAATCTGCATTAGGACTTGATGTAAGCATTCTAGTTGTTCATCGGTGATTCCATCTATAATTTCCTTGTTAAGTCCGACCTCAACTGGAATTGTATCTTCCATGAGCTTTTTTACAATAGGGCTCTCGAATATTAAAAAGGCTCTGCGATCGCTAGGATCTACCTTTCTCTGGATCAGTTCTTTCTTATCAAGTACATCTAGAATACGTGTGATCGTGGGTTGATCCTTATCTGTACGTAAGGATATTTGCTTCTGATTGATGCCTTCTTCTAAGTGAATTTGATAAAGTACGGTCCATTGCTCAGGTGTGATACCAAAGGGTTTCAGACGACTTGCGAATAGATTACTAATTCTTCGAAATGTATTAGCATATTTGAATCCGATGGATTGTTCTGGAGAAGAATATCTAGACATGCCAAAAACCTCCTGATTTTTTAATTGTTATAACAATTAAAAGTATAGCAAGAGTTAGGCGCCAATTCAATAACTGATAGGGATCTTAATGATTATGATTCAGAAAGTCATTCTAGTATGGAGGAATATTGGGGGTATAGGCGCCGAATGCAATCTGGGCAAATGTCATGTGTAAACTCCGCATAGGTATGTTTCTCTAAGAAGCTTTCGATGGATTTCCATAGATCTTCCTCATTCCGAATGTTCTTACATACAGCACAGATAGGGAGAAGACCCCGAAGGGTACGGACCTGAGAAATAGACGCTTGTAAATTCAATTCATGCTCTTTTCTCTTGGATATGTCGAATATGGAGATCACAACTCCCTTGATTCTATCTGCTTTATTCTCAAGCAGCGGGGAGGCATTAAATAGGAACCAATAATGGCTATCATTTATAGATAAGCTAAATTCATAGGAATAAGACAATCGATGGCCTTGAAGAATACATAGAAGATTAGCTTTTAGAATATTGTGATCTTGTTGCATGGGGGATAGGTGGTCATGACCATGAAAGAAATTAATACCTTCCCAGTTGAACTCGGAAGGAACTTCATAATGAATTAATAGATTCTTCTAGGCGTGGTTAGTAGTCAGGATATAACCCTCTGTATCGATGACGGCAATGCCTTGCTGTAGAGAATAAATGACTTCAAGATGAAGTGAATTAACGGAATTATGCATAAATCATCGCTCCTGTCATGTGAAGGGGGTTATTTGCAAAAATGACTAAGTACTTTATGATATTATTTATACAATAATAACCAATAGTATATACGTTGTTACGTCATTTTTCAAATATATGGATACTTTAATACGTATATTTAGCGACAATGATTGGAAGGCGGTCTTAGAATGCAGACGATATACGAACGGATTGAACTTCTTGTTAAAAATAAAGGGATGACTAAAAAATTTTTCTGTGAAGAACTTGTGATTAGCACTGGCAATCTAGGAGATTGGAAGAGAGGCAAGTCCACACCGAGCACGAATAAGTTAATCGAGATTGGAGCCTACTTTGAGGTTAGTCTGGACTGGCTTATACTGGGGAGGGGCCCTCAGAGTGAATTATTGAGGGAAAGCCAGAAGTCCTACTTGGTAGATGAATTACAACGAGCAAATAGTCCTGATTATATATTGAGTAAGAAGGAGAAGGACTTTATACAGGAGTATATTCAGTTTGCAGACTATAGGAGAAATCATAATTTAGAAGGATAATTCTCTGTCGGTAGCTTCTTGTTCACGAAATCACGACATAATATGACACCCTTATTGTAAATAGGAGAAAATATTAATTTGTATCGGGAGGTTTCTTATCGAATGATGTCGAATGTAGTTCGTTCGACTTATAAATAGATAGGAGAGTTCCGATGTTCCGTATTACAATTAAACCAGTTATTCATCGTACCAGCATTCGCTCAACGATTCTCGTATTCTGTCTTCTCATTACTGCATTGTTTTCGTTACCTTCCGCCTTATCGGCGGCAGAATTTAGTAGCAATATAGTAAAACCCAAGCAAATCTATACATATGAAGTGATGACCCGAGATATTCAAGCTTTAGCGAAACAATATCCCGATCTGATTCGCTACAGTTCGGCTGGAAAAAGCGAGTATGACCGTGATCTATGGTTAATGGAGGTCGGTCGCGGTCCGGTGAACGTGCTGCTGAACGGTTCTCATCATGCACGGGAGTGGATCACTACCGCATTGCTGATGGAGATGACGGAGAATATGGCTATCAGCGATCGCAAGGATGCGAAGTGGGGGGATTACCAGATTCGCGATCTTCTGGATCATGTCACTTTCCAGATTGTACCGATGGTTAACCCAGACGGTGTGACGTTGCAGCAAAAAGGGCTCGATGCGTTTCCAAAGACAGTCCATGCGGCACTGCTGAAGATGAATGGGGGAAGCAGTAACTTCAAACGCTGGAAAGCGAACGCCAAAGGCATTGACTTGAACCGTCAGTATCCCGCTGACTGGAAGAATATCAAAAATGCGTCTTCAGCTCCATATTACATGAATTACAAAGGGAAGAAACCACTTGAGGCCAAGGAAACGCAAACGATGGTTAAATTGGCAACAGCGTTGAAACCTGCAATTGCCGTTTCGTATCATACGTCCGGCGAGATTCTGTATTGGAATTACAAGACTCTTGCGAAGAATTTGAAACGTGATCAAGCGTTTGCCACAGCTTATTCGAAGATGACAGGCTATAGGATGGTCAAGCCTGTGGCTCAGCCGTCTGGCGGAGGGTTTACTGACTGGTTCATTGAGAACTTCGGTCAGCCTGCTCTGACACCCGAGCTTAGCCCGTACGCTGGGGAGAGAGATGTACCTCTATCGAATTGGGAACGGATCTGGAAGCTACATAAGGCTGATCCTTGGCTGATTGGCACAACAGCTGTCCAAATTGAAATGGACAAGTTACAAGCGGAGAAAGCAACTGGATGGATCGAGTTGACGAAGGAAATGACGGCTTATAAATCGCCAATGTTGGACGCCTTGACGTTGGGTAAGTTAGTCATAGGTAACTATGAAGTCACTCGTTCTAAGGGTTCTTGGATAGAGATCAAATCTAATGGACTTCGTTATTGGATATCGGATCTATACAGCCGGAAGTTGTCCGCCAAGGAAATTGCAGAATTGTTGAAACCTTTGGAGGAACCGGAAGAAACGATAAAGCCGGAAGAACCCGATGATCAGATTGATCCAGAAATCATTGGTCCACCGAAGGAAGAGGTGGAGAATTTGCCTACAGAAGTCGAGGGCACATTGACCATACCTGAACAACTCAATACGCCAGTGGAATAACACCTAGAAGAACACTGCCTAATCTAAGTTTAATCGTACTATTCCACGCCTCTGATGCAAATCACCAATCTGAATGTGATAGCTTTATCATACGAACAAATAGGAATCTTTCGCGCGAGTCAAATCCATGCGCCAAAGATTCCTATTTGATTTTGCAAACTTTTCAATGGACTCCTTAGAAGGGCCTATTTAGGTGACATGGTTAGGTGAAAGGATATTTCTAGGTTGTGGGAGACTGTTGTAGTACTTCAGGAGAATTCATTTTGATGGTGTGCCACTCTTGCCCTAATTCTTCAATGAAGGTCTGAGTCAGATGGTCAGCTTCCTTTCTTGGTAGTTGGATCAGGATGGAAGCTCTACTGACATAGGTAGAAACTGCAGAACACATATAACCTTGTACAGCCTGGTCACAATTTATTTCAAGCCTACTATTGATCCAAGCATGAACCGTAGTGAGACAACCGACCGCATCGTGATCATTTAAGGACTGTTCCAGTTCATCGAAATCCATCCAAGGGTATAGTGCACGAGCTAATTTAAATAGTCTTTTTCCTGACTTTTGGGCGATATTCGTATCCTTTTCATTGTTTCCTGAACCCTGAACCGCTCTGTCAATTAAAGCAATCCGTTGCGAATCCCTACCCTCGGTTGCTGCATAGATTTCCTTGATGGCCCAACCGTCTCTTCTAAGTAATTGTTTAGGTAATTGACTTCTCATGAATAATTCTAGATCATCACAGTTCTGGATATTTCCTTCGGTCATTTGAGATTCTAACTCGAAAGTATGCTTGAATCCACCTACAGAAAGGGAGGAATCTAATCGTTGTACATAATCAAGCAATTTCCTGCCTTTATCCAAAATATCCGCCTCCCAATGAATAAACATATCATGTTTGAGTTATATAAAATTACATATACATCATTTTATTTAAATATATAAATAAAGTGTAGATTTATGTTACTATAAAAAACCATATAATGTCAATAAAGAAGTAAATTTAAAAATAATGGTATACTAAGTGTAATTTTTTCTGACATGTCCTAAAGGGTGCTTCGCTTTCTTTACTTTGAAAAACAATGTATGTATAATGATCAATGTTGTTTGAATTCTTTAGTATTCGCGGTCGTGGTGGAATGGCAGACACGCTACCTTGAGGTGGTAGTGGGGGCAACCCCGTGGAGGTTCGAGTCCTCTCGACCGCATTATAGTAAGTTATAATGGTTTTGATAATTAGTGAGCGTGGATATCAGCACACGCTTATTGCTCAAGAGTCTAAAGAGGTTCAATATACATTGAATTTGAAGAATCCAGTAGTCTGGTTTGTAGAGAGGGAATCATTGAGAATCGGTGCTACTGGGAGACGGAATGTGTTTTTTAGGATTCCCGCTGTCGATGAACCAACTCGGTCCTCCCGCACCACTTATTTCCTTCTTACGATAATCGTAATAAACGTAAATCAGCACATCTTCGTGACCTGTAATATATCCGCGAAGATAGAGAGTCGAACTAATGGAAGAGTCCATAATTTCGTAATCCTTTAATACAAAATCGGTATTGTAATGCTGTTTGATAAATTTTTCGGCAAGTACCGTAGCATTTTCTACCATTTCTTTCTTCTCTGTACTAGACATGTGCGAACATCCTCCTAACCCTATGGTGAATAAAATAAGAGCGAGAATTAACGGAATTTTTTTAGTCAAGTTACAATTCTCCTTTTATGGTAATTTCCTATTTTTGTAACTCTATAATATATTAACATAGTAGACAAGGTGGGAAAGTATTGACTTACATAAATGATAAAATGTATTGGTTATCATCTGAGGTGTATGATCTGAAATATGTCTGCAGAGAACTATAGGAGTACCCAAACTGCTAAATCCTGGCGCTAAAAGAAAAAGCAGTTGTCACAGACGAAGTGCTGTGACAACTGCTTTTCGGTTAAGGACCACTTCACAACCGTGATATTTCTGAGAATAAGAAATTCATCGGTAGCTATATGTAGTAAAGGTGATGATCTACAAAGAGCAAGTAGAAGGATTTCTGAGGCTTTGTTGTTCGAAACAGCTAAATATTCTCCATACATCGGGTGAAATCTATTTAGAAATAATAGAATGTATTGTGACCAAGGCTACTGCAAATAACGACTTATTTCTCCTCGGGTATACCCTAAGAGAGTAGTTTGTATTATAATGAAATTAATTCCATATACCGGAAAATTAATGATGTTTATAAAACGAATATGTCAGTCTGGTTGGTAGAGAGGGAATCATTGAGAATCGGTGCTACTGGGAGACGGAACGTGTTTTTTAGGATTCCCGCTGTCGATGAACCAACTCGGTCCTCCCGCACCACTTATTTCCTTCTTTCGATAATCGTAATAAACGTAAATCAGCACATCTTCGTGACCTGTAATATATCCGCGAAGATAGAGAGTCGAACTAATGGAAGAGTCCATAATTTCGTAATCCTTTAATACAAAATCGGTATTGTAATACTGTTTGATGTATTTTTCGGCAAGTACTGTAGCGGTTTCCACCATCTCTTTCTTCTCTGTACTAGACATGTGCGAACATCCTCCTAACCATATGGTGAATAAAATAAGAGCCAGGATCAACGGAATTTTTTTAGTCAAGTTACAATTCTCCTTTTTTGGTAATTTCCTATTTTTGTAACTCTATAATATATTAACATAATAGACAAGGTGGGAAGGAAATTTGGCCTACATTAATGATAAAAACATATGGAACCATATCGGATGTTGTGTATGTCGGAGCATTTCTGCGGAGAGGCTTTATCATAATACTGGATTTTACATACGTAAGTATTAGATCGTTGTTTGTAATAGATATAGATAATAGCAGTTCAAGGATAACTACCTCGAACTGCTATTTTTGTGCATCAGGCAGAATATGTCTGACTTCTCAATTTCTGTTAGCTTAATCCTATAGGAGTCCTTCAATAACACTTTCAATTTTATCGGGAGTAGTCGCGGGTGCGTAACGGTCTAGAACCTTCCCTTGACTATCAACTAAAAACTTAGTGAAATTCCATTTGACTGCTTTGGAACCCATTACACCTGGGGCTTCTTTAGATAAGTATTGGAAAAGCGGATGGGCTGTGTTCCCCTTCACATCGACTTTCTCGAAAAGAGGAAAGGTTACGCCATAGTTAACTTGACAGAATTGTTCAATTTCATCGGCTGACCCAGGCTCTTGTTCTTTGAACTGATTACTTGGGAACCCTAATATTTCAAAATTATGATCTTTAAACTTTTCATATAATTCCTGAAGGCCTTTGTATTGAGGAGTGAATCCACATTTGCTTGCTGTATTGACGATAAGTAGTACTTTTCCTTCATATTTCGATAAGGAGACTTCTTCCCCTGCTAGGGTATTGACTTGGTAATCATAAATACTCATCAGTATTCCTCCTTCAAATAAAGTTGCTTATAATTCAATTTTACACAATTAATTATGGAAGTCAATTGAAATTAATATATAGATTGTATGGCTACTGATCTTTAGAAAGAATCCATGAGCATTATTCCGTTTAAGGATACGAACATGCTATAATAAATTGACATCATGCCCAAAATTCATTAGAATGTCTAAGTACTTGTTGGATTTCCAAGAGCTTTCGTTAGCAAATTTAATATAAGTGGTGATACTTATGTCTTACAGACCGATTATTTCGAACATGACAGAAGCCAGTAGCAACGAGAAGGATGGATTGTATGAATTCATCGTCAAGATGGTGGACGGAACAGAGTGTCGTACGTTTTACACTCGGAATCCTGAATGGAAAATGACCAACATCAACAGACTGCAAAAAACACCATGTCCTGTATGTCGCAAAGACTTCATTTGCAAATGCATGAATAGCTTTGAAGGTGTGATTCAGCAGCAGATCGACGATAACGATTGGCTAGACAAGGCTATTGCCAAGTAGGTAGTAGTACTTAAGCAGACGATATGAAGCGTGGGAGATAATCCTGCGCTTTTTTTCTATACTTATTTGGAAAGGTTGGATTTTTTTAAAAGGAGGAAATGGATAATGATGAAGAGTGAATGTGAAATGAGCAGATTATCTTCTGAGGATGATTCACGTTCTATTGTTCTTATAGACGGAGTATGCCTATTATGTCAGGGAATAACGAAGTTTATTATCAAAAGAGACCCTGAGATGCGCTTCTATTTCGCTTCTATGCAGTCTGTTCAGGGACAGGAACTGCTTAAACGAGGGGGAATCTCTACTCAGTCATTAGATTCGTTTGTGCTGATTGAGAATGGGGTATATTATACCGAGTCCACAGGAGCCTTGCGTGTGGTTAGGCACTTGAAGGCTCCTTGGCCTTGGATATATATACTGAGGGTTATTCCTAGATTTATCCGGGACCGTGTATATCGATTTGTAGCTAGAAACCGCTACCGTTGGTTCGGTCAATCGGATCAATGCATGCTTCCAAGTCCTCAAGATAAGGGGAGATTTATTGATGAATCTTAGGGTGTTCGTCTTGGTAATAATTGAACATAATCATCCGATAATTTCATTAGTGATCTAATATAATCATAATCATCCCTATACCCAATGATATCTTGAACAGGTTGTAGCGTCTTCAGTGAGGTTGCTATTCCATCTTCAAATCCTTTTCCTGGAACGAACATCACATCATTATTGAAGAATGAACCGGTAGGTAAATAATACCGCATGCCGAAGACGTTGTTATCTGTGTTTAGTAAGTCGCGTCCGAATGCCGTAAATTGCTCTTTCTTAAGTGATATCCCCAAGAGATTAGAAATCGTTGGCATAATGTCGAGCTGACCACCTGTTAGTTCAACAACCTGTCCCTTTTGATTGGGAACATGAATGAAGAGCGGGATATTAAATCGACTGATCTGGTTATCATAAGGAATGCCAAGTTTAGCTGTAATTTCAGCTGCATCGGTTTCTTTCGGTTGAATTCCAAAGTGATCACCATAGGCAACGAATACCGTATTGTCCCAGAGACCTTGTTCTTTCAGTTGCTCAATGAGTTGTCCGAGAGCATAGTCTGTATAATTAATAGCTGATAAATAGTTACCCAACTGTGATCCTTGCAGATCTGTAGGGATTTTCATTTGTAAGAATTCATCTGGAACGACAAAGGGTGCATGACTAGATGTTGTGACGAATTGTGCATAGAACGGCTTGTCTGTAGCAGATATTTCAGTTAACTTCTCCAGTCCAACACGATATAGTTCTTCGTCCGAAGCACCAAAATCATTGAAATGATCATTCGTATAAAAAGGCTTGTCATAATAGTTATCAAAAGCAAGTCCAGGGTATAATAAATTGCGGCTCCAGAAATCAACACTGTTGATATGGAAGGTTGCGGATTGATAGTTATATTTCTGTAATAATCTTGGAAGACTAGGTAGCTCCCTATTACCGAAACCAACAGACATTGCCTCCGATCCCGTAGGGTAGATGGAAGTGTTTGACATGAATTCAGCATCGGAAGTATTACCTTGTCCTATTTGTTGATATACATATGGAAAGTAATAGCTTTCTTTAGCGAGCTTGTTCAATACGGGTGTAGCTTCTTGTTGATCTACTTTCAAGTTTATAGTGAAGTTCTGGAAGGATTCCAGCTGAACAACAATGACATTCATCTCTTCCGCCGAAGCGAAAAATTCCGGCTGGGAGGTTGTTGTAGATTTATTATTGTTATAAGGATATGTGGATTGAAGCTTCTCCACAGCTGCTTTTGTTTGTTGTAAATTTCCGTTAGCAATGGCGTCGCTTTCCTGCTTATTCCTAAGTGCAGTCGAGACTTGGAAATTTAGAAATCCCACATCCTCAGCTTGAGCCCATTCGTTATCAATGGCTTGACCACGGTTAATGAATAAGGCGGACAGACCCATGCAGACAGCGAGGAAGAGGATAGTAATGATCTTAGATCTGTAATTAATTCTGCGAGTGTGACCAAACGATGAGCCTGAGCTATGAATACGGAAGTCTCGATTACGTCTGGAGAAATGTAGAATACCTATAATGGCTGCAATCAATAAATCGGCAAAGAATAGAAAGTGATACGGCTTAATCAATGGTGTAATGCTGGCCCGTATTTGAGGAACCTGACCCATTTCCCCGAGAACTGAATAAGCGGGCACGGATCCAAAATGAATTTGGTACAATGTAGCCGCGAAAAGAAGAAAAGAGAAAATAGCATTGAAGATCCAGAATGTGGGGCGCTTAACGATGCGCGGTAGGATGAGTTCTAATAAGCACAAAATGACGAGAATGGACAATGTATCCTTGAGAACTCCAGCAATATTGGTCTGGTCGAAAAAGAAAATACGAAGTAAAGATAATTTAGCTACCAGTAATAGCACGGTTAGAACTATGGATGGCAGTGAAAAGCGTTTAGGTATATTGTTCATTTGTCTTCATTTCCTTCTTTAAAAGTATTGATTGTATTCATCATCCCACCATTATATCATAAAACCCCTGTGTAGAATTGGAACTGTGCATAGCTATTTATAAGCGAATATATGGATAATAACTTCAATTGGAGATATTTAATATGTGATGTAGCTACTTCATTTGTGTTTTTTAAGGTATGATAAGAGTAAGGCTAAAAACAAATTTATAGAACACCGATGAGTCAAAGTTCCTTTTTTTATGTATCAAATGTTATGATATAGGTGGGACTAGTTGATAGGGAGTATTTAAAGGAATCAATTTAAGCAAGAAAGAGCGAACGGAAGATAAATTGCACTAACCAAAAATTGGTAGTGAATAGATATCTTGTTTTAGGAAAACTACTTAATATAGCGCAATGGAGAGTATGAAGAATGAAGAAGGCTACAAGGCTTTATTAGTAATAACCATAAGAGCAGCAGCTAGACCTTCAACACAAAATAATGGTTTCATTAAGGGGATATGTGAAAGTGAGAATAAATTTGAATTTTACGAATAAAGGGCAAGTGGCAATTGAAAATTTCAGCAATGATGAATTAATTGAAATTTTCAGCAGATATATGAATACATTAACTAAGAAATATAATATCGATATTAATGTTCCAGTTGAAGTCAATCAGAATATCATCACAGACAGCTCTTTGGTTGTTATGGCTGAAAATGTGAAATGTGATGTTGAGGTCTTTTTTAAAGAATTAGGAAGAGATATTAAGATTCCTTTGAAGAAAAGACTTGAGGGAAAATTAGACACAGTATTCAAAACAGAGATTATTGAGTAGAGTTTAGTAAACAGACCTATTTTCTTCTGGACGGGCAATCGCCGTTTTCATTTTCATAAATAAACATACATTATCACGAATCTAAAAAATTTTTAGAAGGTGGTAATGAAAATGAATAAACATCATCGGTGTGATCATTTCCGTCATAAAACAGAACAAAAATTCATTGTCAAAAAAGTATGTAAAGTATTTGTGGTAAAGGTTATTCGTAAACCCAAGCCTAAATGTTCTCATAAGCACCACCACACAGACCACGGCTTCTTTAAGCCTTTCAGAAAACATCATGAACATCCACGTCCTAGAAAACATCGTGAATGTCGGTGCCAACACCACAGTTATTAGCATATAACCTATCTCTCGTAATGCTTTAAACTTGTGAGTGAATGTGACTACTTTCCTATAGTTAAGCCTGTTCACAAATGAAATTGGACCCATTTAGCAAAGCATCGTTCATAAATCGTTTAATCGCGATTTTCGAACGATGCTTTTTATTGTAACTCTAAAATGTGTTGGTAAACAAAATGTGCCCCTGCCGTTACGCTCTTGTCCTTGAATTCATAAGATATGAATATGACAAGAAGGGAGGGTATATATAAAATGATCGAAGACGCATATCATAACTGCATGCGATGTATGAATTGTAAAGTCCGTATATTAACGACTGAGGGACAATATGAAGGAACAATAGTAAGAGTAGATAACTGTTATGTGTATCTAAAACCGGACTCTAAAAATAGAGTGCATACCTCTGCGTTTTATCCCTATGGTGCTGAAATTTTAACTTTAAGTTTATTTACCTTATTGGCTATTGCTCTGATCTAATTTCTTTCTTGTACCCTTCCATAAATTGTGATATTCTAAGTGTGAATCAGGATGTAAGTTTATATCTTCTAATATTTTTGGATATATGTTAACGGAAGCACCGTTCACTAATCGCGTAATTGCGGTTTGTGATTGGTGCTTTTTTCGTTCTATTTTGGAAAGGTGGGAAGGCATGGTCCCTGTAAAGATTGTAATGGTTGTGCAGGAAAGTGAGTATATCGAGGCTCTACTCCATTATGTGCACAGTAGTGATTTTGGAGATAAGGTGCAGATTAAGGCCTTTACATACAAGGAGCATTTTCTGCAATACATGAATAACGGAAATGAAAGAACGGAGATGGTCGTTGGGGAAGCAGTATTTCTGGAAGACTGGTTACAGCAAGGAGAACAAGATGTGCCTTGGATTGTACTGGAAGAGAGTGGGATAAGTACCTTAGAAGGACCCGTACTGGTGAAGTATCAGCCTTTATCTCAATTAATGACCTCAATCCTCGAATTGTCACGAAGTCAGGGAAACAAAGGCATGCAAGGGAAATCTGGAACTACGACGATGATCGGCGTCGTGTCAGCTGTAGGAGGAAGCGGGAAGACAACAACGGCCTTAAATATGGTGAAGCAGCTTAGTGCCTGTGGGTTGTCGGTATTCTATCTTAGTCTGGAAACGATAAACAGCTGCGCAGTTTTCCCAAGTAGGTCTAAGAATAGAGAGGGGAGGCAAGGTTTATCAAGGCTCTTGTACGAGATGAAGGCGGCTCAGGAAGTGAAGGATTATTCTAGTATTTCCATTACGCCCTATGTGGTTAGACATGAGGGAATCAAGGCGGACATGTTCGAACCCCTTAGCAATATGAAGGAATGGATTCAGATGAGCAAACCGGATACATGTCAATTGTTGAACTTGGTTAGAGGTAGCGATAACTATGATGTCATCATTGTGGATACAGATTCGGGTGCTGGAGAGCGTTTCGATGCGGTACTGGAGTCATGTGGCAATTTAGTATGGCTACTACTTGATGATTTGATCAGTATGTACAAGAACGGACAATGGTTCTCCTTTATAGAGAAAAGTAACCCTGCCCTTTTCACTGAAGTGATGAGTAAAAGTAAATTCATTGTGAATCGATATGTTGGAAGCTTGGCTAATTCGATTCCTGCACTTATCGGAGAAATGGACGGCGTTCTCCCCTATATCCCTTCATGGAAACAAGTAAGTAATGAAGAGCTTATGCTGAGTTCTCCTATTTTTCAGCGCGATATTCTTAAGTTATG
Source organism: Paenibacillus sp. DS2015 (assembly GCF_050433705.1). NCBI lineage: Bacteria > Bacillati > Bacillota > Bacilli > Caryophanales > Paenibacillaceae > Paenibacillus > Paenibacillus sp. DS2015. Next base: position 303,047 of record NZ_JBNPWS010000003.1, read on the forward strand.
TAGAGACTTGGTGGGTGATCTTCTACCCATGACTTCTGGAGCTAATCCATATGGATGAGGATGAAGTATTTCAATCGTTACGAAGCCATATTCGGGCTGGGTTAGATGTGATTTCGGTGGTAGACAATAGCGATTTAATGAAGGAAATCGAACGGACAGTCTTTGGACATAAGGATCTTCAGGATCTAACGGCAGTAGAGAAACGTACGCTGGTACGTCGAATCTTTGATTCCTTCCGTGGATTGGATGTACTTCAACCTTTGGTAGATAATCCTGCGATCACAGAGATCATGATCAACAGTCATCAGGAGA